>CAYHSB010000084.1:0-7337 GCA_964359185.1 uncultured Chitinophagales bacterium | reverse complement strand
ACTTTCCCTGCGAATCTTTCTACCATAATAGTTTGTTAGGTTAGTTGCATGGGCTGGAATGTTGGGTGACAAAATATAGAGCTTATTAAGGATTTTGTCAAAGGACAGGGGCAGGAGACGACGGAATTGACTTGCATTTCTGATACCAAACGAGTATAATGTCACCGATGTTTAGAAAGACCATAACCTCTGCCCTTATTCTGTTATATGCACTCACTATTCCCACCCTGCTAGCTTTTCACATCCACGCGTTGGGAATTGGGACCGGAAATGTGGGGCATACCGCATGCCAGGGGGCAACCACCCCCACCGGTTCAAGTTCAACTCAATCGGCCTCCTGCCAGATCTGTTCGCGATTAGCTTCCTTGAATCTTTTCCAAGTAGACTCCGAACGGTCTGCCATCGAACCGTACGGCCAAAGGTTCGAACCCCTGGAAGTCGCTACTTATTCCCATCGTTTCCTCCACACGTGTCAGTTAAGGGCCCCTCCTTTCGGCTTTGTTAGTTAGTCCCTAGTTAAGCCCTAACCGCTCTCGAAGAATCTTCAAATCCTGATCTAGTTTCATCGCTTCCGCGACGTTCGTGAACATTGGTGAAGAAAAGAATATGAGATACAGGTGCTTGGCTTCAGTTATGGGTCTATGCTGGCTCTTCAGCGGCGCAATTCCCGCCGTAGCCCAGGAGCCTACGGACTCTGTCAAGAAACAGATCGAAGAACTGAAAAAAGAACTCTATCAGATTAAGCTCGAGTTGGCGGATCTTAGAAATCTGCAGGCTACTCCCCAGGAGGGTCAGGGTGACGAGCTGGAACGTTTCGAAGAGCGGCTTGAAAAACGCCTGCGTGAGCTTGAGAATAAGATCGATGCTGTCTCGCGCTCAAGCGCACCAATTGTTTTTAACCCAAGGACAACTGCTTTCTTAAACTTCGCGGCACGCGCAGACGACCAGACTGTCTATGATTCGCGCGGAGAGACTCAAATCCAGAACCGCCCGTTTCTTCGGACCGTCGAGCTTGATCTACGCGCTCCGGTGGATCCCTTCGCCGAAGCAGTGCTGATCCTTGCGGTCGAAGATGAGGCGGGTAAAGGCTTTGAGCTTGATGCCGAAGAAGCGTATGGTCTCATCAAACGTTTGCCAATCCTGGAATCTGCACCGTTTGGGATGAAGGTGAAAGTTGGAAAATTCCGTGCCGCACTGGGTGTAAACAACAAGCTTCATATGCATGACTTGCCGTGGACGACGCGGCCTCTCGTTGTTACGAAGTACCTTGGGACTGAGCACGGGGAGTTCTTCGAGTCAGGGTTTAACCCGATTGGTGTCGATGTCGATTTCTTTCTTCCGAACCCTATCCCTTCTTCGACTCTCGAGTTGAATCTCGACCTCCTTCGTGCAGGTGACCTCGGTCTTTCGCTCGGAAATTCCGGCAAACAACCCGCGTACCTTGCCCACTTGAATTGGTCGCGAGATTGGGAAAACGCTCATTTGCTCACGATGGGTTTCAGTGCATATCGTGAAGAAGGCTCTCTTCCGACTTATCTCTACGGAGCAGATGTAACCTACAAGTGGAGTCCCGCTGAACGTCGAGATCGGCACTCGTTCGTCTTGGGTGGAGAAGTCTTCTTCGGGCGCAACAAGGTGAAGAACGAAGTCGACGTGAACCATGACGGATTACCCGACATTGTGCGCGAGGTGACGAACAAGCCAATCGGCTGGTTCGCTTACGCCCAGTACCAGCTCTCATGGTGGACATATCTTGGCGGCAGGTATGAAGTTGTTGAAGAGCCCACCAATGACAAACTGAAAACCAGGTCGATCGCGGGCTATCTCAGCTACTACACGACTGAGTTTCTCAGGTTCCGATTGGGGCTCGAGCACCGAAAGAGCGATCTACTTGCGGAGAAGTCTGTTACCTCCGGTCTTTTCGAAATCAACTTTGTGTTCGGCTCTCACCCCACCGAACCCTATTGGGTTTCTCGATGAGGATCTTGAATTCATATGGAGATTAAGATGAAAAAATTCTTTCTGCTTATGTTAGCTTCTTGCTTGGTTCTCCTGGGTGTCACACGGCAGGTCGATGCACAGAAGAAGATAAAGGTTGTTACTACGCTTGGATATTTGAAGTATATCACACTGCAAGTTGGCGGAGATCGCGTTGATGTTACGGCACTCGTGAACCCGAAGCAAGATCCTCACTACGTGACACCAACACCTCGAATGAACGAAGTGGCGAACGGTGCCGATTTCTTCATCGAAAATGGATTGAATCTTGACCTGTGGGCGAAGAACGTCATAGATGCCTCCGGAAATCCCCGCATCCAACCTGGCAACCCCGGCCATCTTTTGGCAACCATTAATGTTCCTGTGAAAGAACTCCCAACGGAAATCTCACGCGCCTGGGGTGACATCCATCCGCAGGGGAACCCTCACGTTTGGCTTGATCCTCTGAATGTGAAGATCATTGCTGAGAACATCGCAAATCGTTTAAACCGGCTCGATCCCACAAACGCAAACTATTATCAGACTCGGCTTGATGAATTCAAGAATCGACTCGATGTAGCCTTGTTTGGCGAGGAGCTCCTGAAAGCTGTTGGAAAGAAGGCTGGCGACATTCTCTCGCGGAAAGCAAGAAACAATGAATTGTTCGATTGGCTCAAGTCTCGGAATCTCCAAAGCAAGTTGGGCGGCTGGATGAAAACGAGCACGCGTTTGGCTGGGCGAAAGGTTGTCTCCTACCACAAAACATATATCTATTTCGCAGACCGGTTTGAATTGAATATCGTTGGAGAGTTGGAAGAGAAACCTGGTATTCCCCCTCCCCCACGGTACCGCGACGCGGTTGTCGAGCTCATCAAGCGTGAGGGAGTAAAAGCGATACTCAACGATAATTTCTATTCGAGCGAGGCTGCTGATTACGTCGCAAGCAAGACGGGTGCAAAGGTCGTCATCACTTATCTGGACGTGGGCGCGACGGAAGAAATCGAAACGTATGAGAATCTGATCAGTTTTCTGCTCGACAAGATTGCCCAAGCTGTGTCCTAGTCCCACTAAGATTCGAGGAACGAATGGAGCAGATCTTCTATTTTCCCGAGACAATGATCTGGCCGGTTTTGGCCTGTCTGGTTCTAACGGGGATTCTCGTCTACCTCGGGGTGCACGTAATTGCACGAAAAGTCATTTTTGTTGACCTCGCCCTGGCACAGATTGCAGCTCTTGGTACCGTGACGGGTGTGCTGCTTGGCTATGAATCTGGGAAGGATGTGAATGAGCTTTATCTCTACTCACTTGCATTCACCTTTCTCGGGGCATTTGTTTTCTCGATGACACGGATGCGAGGGGAAAAAGTGCCCCACGAAGCGATCATCGGAATTGTGTATGCAGTCGCTTTCGCGGCGACGATCCTTGTGCTTGCCCGGAGCCCGCTTGGACCTCAAGAGCTCGATCGTCTCATCAAGGGCGAGCTTCTGTGGGTTCAAGGAGGCATCGTGGTCAAAACGGCAATCCTTTATGCTGTCATTGGAGTCTTCCATTATGTTTTTCGAAAGCGCTTCATCGCGATCTCTTTCGACCCGGAGAAAGAAGAGCAGAATGGAGTCAACGTAAGGTTGTGGGACTTTCTCTTCTACATGTCTTTTGGTTTTGTTATCACTAGCTCAGTTGCAATTGCTGGCGTTTTCCTCGTGTTCAGTTATCTGGTGATCCCAGCAGTGGGTGCAATGCTACTCGCAGAAAAGATTGGTACGCGATTAACCATCGGTTGGGTCGGTGGTGCTGTCATAAGCTTCATCGGAGTCAAGCTCTCGTGGCATACGGGCCTTCCGACAAGCCCTCTTGTCGTGTGCATGCTCGCCGTGACATTAGTCCTTGCAGGAGTCATTCGATACGTCCGCCTCGCTACGAACAGGAAGCGCGCTGTCATCAATCTCGCTGCTTCGACCCTTGTCTTTGGCCTATTTCTCGCTGGAGTTCTGTTCTTTGCGAAACGAGAAGAGAGCCCGTTTGATCATACGCTCCATATGTTGCAGAGCAAGCTCGCCACTGATCGTACCGTTGCCATCGGTAAGATCAGCACCTTTGCAGAGCGGAAGAATGAATGGCTCCCACTTCTTCTCCAGCGGTTGAGCGATGAAGATGCTGAGGTGCGGAAAGCTTCAGTCATGAAAGTCTCTGGGCTGCGAGAAAGATCGGCAGTCCCTCAGTTGATTCGACTCCTCCACGACCCTTCTAACGAGGTGCGGCACGAAGCACTCAAGGCTCTCCGCCTTCTTGGTGATGGATCTGTCGCAGCTGATCTCCTTGTGGCTGCGAATCAGGAAGAAGACCCGGAGATGAAGATTGACCTTTTGGCTACGGCACTCGAATTGGGAGAGGCAAAGGCTATCGCTCTTTTCATCGAGATAATCGAAGCGGGGGGGCTTTTTGGCAATGATGCTTTTGATCAATTACAGAAGCACCTTGAACCGGGGTTCAAGAGCAATGAAGTGGGGAAGCTGAAGAAATGGTGGCAGGAGAACCAGCATCGTATCGAGTTCAACGTTGCCACCAAACAGTTTGGTGCCCGATAGACTGACTTTACGGGTTCATTCAATCGACTGAGATAAACTGATTCAGTAAGCTTGGCCGGTTCGGTGCTTCGGCCTCTGCGTTAAGTTGAAATTCTCGAATTTAGTAATCATATTACATCCGAGTAAAACCCCCGTGGGCTAACGTTGATGTATCAAATGGAGGAATCCTCATGTCTCGACTTCTTACCGCCATCAGTATTCTCTGTCTCATCCTCAGTATGTCTTCTGCTCAGCAGCCAGAGAGCCCTGCGATTCTAAGAGTCGGGGATGCTGCTCCTGACTTCGCTCTCCCCTATGCAACAAAAGACACGCTCATCATCGCACCCCCACTCAAGCTGTCCGACCTCGTTGGGAAACGGAACCTTGTCCTTGCTTTCTATCCGGCTGATTGGAGTGGTGGATGCACGAAAGAAGTCTGTACGATTCGAGATAACTTTTCCAAGCTGGAGAGTCTCAATGCAGAGATTCTCCCGGTAAGCGGTGATTATGTCTTTTCGCATCACGAATGGGCAAAACATCACAACCTCCAATTTAAGCTTCTGAGTGATCACTCTCATGAGGTTGCTAAGAAGTACAACAGCTACAATGATCTGACAGGATGGAATAAAAGAACAGTCTTCGTCATTGATAGGGCTGGAAAAATTGTGTATATAAACCTGCAGTATAACGTGCGGACCCCTGATGACTTTCAGAAACTACAAGAAGTACTCGCCAGCCTGAAGTAAATAATTTTTCCACGCCAGGGCGCGCCGGAGGCGCGATATGACGAATGGCACAAGGCGATTCGTGGTCCTCAGTTTTCCGACTGGTGTTAATTTTTCTTACTGGCCTTTTCACCATCGGTGGGTGCGAGGCAGGCCCTCGGTCTCAGGAAGATCCTCAGAAGAAAGCCATGTCCAACAAACTGGAAAATGAGAAGAGCCCGTATCTCCGGTCGGCAGCCCACCAGCCCGTGAACTGGTTGCCCTGGGGTGATGAAGCGTTTCAAAGGGCGAAGAGTGAGGACAAGCCTATTCTCCTCGACATCGGCGCCGTTTGGTGTCACTGGTGTCACGTGATGGATGGCGAGAGCTACGAGAATCCGGAGCTAGCGAAGATTATCAACGAACATTTTATCCCGATCAAAGTTGATCGAGATGAACGACCTGACATCGATTCTCGCTTCCAGACGGCGGTGAGTTCTATTTCGGGTCAGGGAGGGTGGCCATTGACTGCGCTCCTGACCCCGGATGGAAGAGTTTTCTATGGTGGGACGTATTTTCCGCCAGATGATCGCTACGGACGCCCAGGCTTGAAGAGGGTTCTTGAGACACTTAGCGAGAGATACAAAAGCGATCGAACGAAGATTTTTGAAAGCGCCGAGCAGCTCTACTCTCATCTCAAGAAAGCAGTCGAGGGCTCGAAGGACCGTGCAGAGCTGTCCGAAGCAGCAGTGGACAGTGCATTGAGTAGCATCTCGAATTCGTTTGATATCCGCTACGGAGGTTTCGGCAGCGCGCCCAAATTCCCACATGCAAGCGCCGTTGAATTTCTCCTGTGGCGATACTCAATCACGGGTGAGAATTGGATGCTGAGCATCGTCGACTCGACTCTCAAGGCGATGGCAAAGGGCGGCATTTATGATCAGCTTGCTGGCGGTTTTCATCGTTACAGCACGGACGAACGATGGATGGTTCCGCACTTTGAGAAGATGCTCTACGATAACGCCGAACTTTTGAAGAATTATGTTCACGCATTTCAGGCAACCGGTGATGAGTCTTTCAAAGAGACTGCACATGGAATCATTTCATTCACGAACGCAGTTCTTTCCGATCAGACTCATGGTGGATTCTATGCTAGCCAGGATGCAGACATCAGCATGAACGATGATGGAGACTATTTCACATGGACGGCGGAAGAGGCAGCGAAGGTTCTCGCGCCCGAAGAGTTTGAGGTCCTTTCTGCGCACTATCATCTCAACGGCGTCGGAGAGATGCACAGTTCGAATCGCCATGTGCTCTTTGTTGTCCGGGATGCTGGAGAGATCGCGGATACCTTGGGGAAGCCGAAACCAGAGATCGAGAAGTTGATTCGTAGTGGAAAAGAGAAGTTACTCAAAGAGAGACTCCAGAGGAAGACTCCGTTCGCGGATCCTTCGATCTATGCGAACTGGAACGGCATGATGATCTCATCCTACATTGAAGCCTACAAGGCCTTTGGTGAGAGAGTCCACGTGGAGTTTGCTCTCAAGACATTGGAGAGAATCATCAAGGAGGGAATCAGCCCAACGTTTGACGTCGCGCACTCGCTGGGTGGAGCTTCCAGCGGGCAGTACCTTGATGATCAGGTTCAGATTGCTTCTGCACTCCTCGATGCCTACGAGGTCACTGGAACTGAGAAGTACCTCACGTTGGCAGAAAAGATCATGGAGCGAACGATTGGGCAGTATTGGGACCCTGGGACCGGCGGATTCCTCGATCTCCCGCGGGAGAAGGCCACAATCGGCCCCCTAGAGCTTCCTCACAAGCCAATTCAGGACTCCCCTACCTCTGGTGCTAATGCGGTGGCAATTCTTGTTCTAAACCGCTTAAATCAAATCACTGAGAAAGAAACCTATAAGAGCTACGCTGAGCTGACCTTGAAGTACTTCGCGCCGATCTGCAAGGACTACGGGATATTTGCCGCAACGTATTTTCACTCTCTGGACCTATTCCTGAATCCAGCGCCTCACGTTGTCATCGTCGGAGAGAGAAACGACCCTCGGACGGAGCGTCTGCACGAGACTGCTCTTCGGAC
>CAYHSB010000083.1:6295-7390 GCA_964359185.1 uncultured Chitinophagales bacterium | reverse complement strand
TAATATAGCAAACACTTGTACAAAAAGCCAACAAGACGAACTCATCCCCCATCCCCTTCTCTTCATAAAAGAGAAGGGGACAAAGGGGTTGAGTTGAAAGTCGTTTTGCATCTCAGCAGAAAATCCGGTAAGTTTCCTTGAAACCGAACCGGAAAGGAGTGAACCGTGTCAGCAAGACAGTTTGAAAACTTTGTCGAGGTCGTCCGGAGGCTGAGGAAAGAATGTCCATGGGACAGAGAACAAACCCACGAATCAATTCGCTACGGTCTGATCGAAGAAGCCTATGAGGTTGTAGAAGCAATCGATGGGAATAATCTTGAAGAGTTGAAGAAAGAACTCGGGGACCTTTTGCTCCATGTGGTCTTCCACTCCTCCATCGCCGAGGAGAAGGGTGAGTTCACGTTGCAGGCCGTGATCGAGGACATTACGGAGAAGCTCATCCGTCGGCATCCCCATGTGTTTGGGGACGTCCAGGTCAGCGGACCGCAAGAGGTGAAGCAGAATTGGGAGAAGATCAAGCTTGCTGAAGGTAGACACTCCGTTGTCGATGGAGTGCCTCGCGAACTCCCTGCCTTGCTTCGGGCACTCCGAGTACAGGACAAAGCCTCGAAAGTCGGATTCGATTGGGAGAAGAAAGAAGACGTCTGGGAGAAGGTAAAGGAAGAATTAGAAGAGCTCCAGCACGAAGCCGCAGCTGGAAACCACGAACGCATCGAAGAAGAGTTTGGAGATCTCCTTTTTGCAATAGTCAACTACGCACGGTTCCTCCACACCAACCCCGAGTACGCCCTCCGCCGCACCGTCGACAAATTCATCGAACGCTTCCAATACATCGAAGCAAAGCTGAAGGAACAAGGCAAAGACATCACGAAGACAAGTCTAGCAGAGATGGACAAGCTGTGGGAGGAGGCGAAGGGGTGATACCGACCTCTTGCGAGGGAGCTCCGCTCCCGAGCCACCTGAACTCATCCCCGTTCTCTTCCCCTTTGAAAGACAGGGGGACAAAGAGGTTGAGTTCAGAATATCAGCGTAATCTGATCTACGAGTCAACGACTCGTAGAGTCGTGGACAATAAGCGTATGAATCTGCGCAATA
>CAYHSB010000083.1:0-6285 GCA_964359185.1 uncultured Chitinophagales bacterium | reverse complement strand
CACCCGTTCGTCGCGGTGCGCCAGACTTCGGTAGCGGCGTAGTATAGACGCGACTCCGCGCTCGGGCTGGCGTAGAAAAGTGCCTTACCCGTCACGCCCCCGGTCGCGCCGTAGAGTGTGAACACCGCGTCGTCAATCTGCGATTGAATCTGCGAAATCAGAGGAAATCTGTGGAACGGAGTCGTGATGCACAGTGCTCGAAAAACAAACAAGTAGGTCGACCAGACTGGTCGACCTACAGATGTCTACATCGGCTTCTCGCCCAACGAGTTATCGACGACTCGAATCGTCGAGGGTTGTGAACCGTTGTGGTACTTATCGTAGGCGTCGATGATGTCTTTGACGAGCTTGTGGCGGACGACATCATTGCGGTCGAGGTAGACGAATGAAACTCCTTCGACGCCGTGGAGAATATCCTGGATCTGCACGAGTCCGGAGATTGTCTTTTCCGCTAAGTCGATCTGCGTGATGTCCCCGGTAACAATTGCTCTCGATGCCGCACCCAAGCGTGTGAGGAACATCTTCATCTGCATGCTCGTGGCGTTCTGGGCCTCGTCGAGGATGACGAAGGCAGTGTTCAGTGTTCTTCCACGCATGTAGGCGAGAGGAACTATCTCGATTGTCCGCTTCTCAAGGTAGCCCCGCAACTTCTCGGGGGGAAGCATGTCCTCAAGTGCGTCGTAGAGAGGACGGAGGTACGGATCAACTTTTTCCCTCAAGTCCCCCGGAAGGAAGCCTAAGCTCTCCCCTGCCTCGACGGCAGGTCGGGCAAGGACAATCTTCGTTACCTCCCTGCTTTTGAGACTCGCGATAGCCATCGCGACTGCGAGGTAGGTCTTCCCTGTCCCTGCGGGACCGATAGCGAAGACTATGTCATTCTTTCTCGCCTGCCGAACGTACTCTCGCTGGCCCGCACTCCGAGCGCGAACGACGTCGTTCTTCGTGAACAAAACAACCGAGTCGAAGTCCTCAGTCTCAGCCGGCGAAGGGAAGCCTCGCGGTGCACGGCTGCCGCTTACGGTGACGAGATCAATCACCGTATCGACGTCGCCCGGAGTGAGATTCCCATTCTTATTCAGAACAAAAATCAACTCTTTGAAAATCCGTTCGAGCTGAGTCACCTCTCCCGTTTCCCCTCGTATGAGGATGCTGTCCCCGCGGACGACGACATCCGCATCAAACCGATCTTCGATCATCTGAAGGTTTGCATCTTTCAGACCGAGGAGCTGCAGGGTATCCACACCCTCGAGCTTGATTTTCCTCTCAGCCAACTTTCGCGCCTCCCAGGATTGTTTAAGTGAGTCGTGAAAATGAAAGGCCCTAGCATGTATTCCGCTATTGCGGAATCTACGCAAGGGCCTCCCGTATTTGAAAAGATGTCAAAGTATGAGGAAGTCTCTTCCCCGGAAAATTCTAACCAGCTTTCTTCTTGTAATACTTGTTTGCGGCCGTCTTCTCTTCCTTCGTCAAAGGAGCGACTGAAGGAATTTTCAGTTTACATCCGGGCTGGATAATGTCTGGGTCACGGATCTTGTCTCGATTTCCTTGCCAGATCTTCGGCCACATTAATGCGTTGTCGTAAAGGTCCTTCTTCTTCGCGATGTTCCAGAGACAATCACGATCCTTCGACCACGTACCGACCGTATACCATTTTTCCATCGTCGCGGCAATTGAGGCCAGCGTACTCTTCAGATTATCAATTGCCTTCTGGATCGCTCCCAGCTTGTCCCAGAACTCCGTGAGCAGACTGATCTTGCTCTTCTTGAGTTCGTTTAGCTCATTCTGCGCTCCATCGACTTCACCCCTCCGGTCCCACAAATCTTGGTTTGCAAGTCGGGTGAGGCCGTTTACTTTGCTTTCCAGCCCATTCACTTTGCCCCGATACTCTTCGACCTGAGCGCGTGTTGCACCGACGAGTGCATAGAGGTCGTCTTCGCACTTCGTGATGTCTGCATCTTTCTGGGTCGACTGCGCAGCTAAGGCCTTGATGTCGGCCTCGAGCTTCGTGAGCTTCGCCTTCAGCTCATTTCTCTTCGCAGTGTATTCCTTAATCTGCTGCTCCCACTGATCTTTCGTCATTTCTTCCTGGGCGATAGCGACGTTCGCACCGTAGAAGATAAGTGAGGCAGCCAGTAGTCCTAAGAACATTCTGTAAGATTTCATTGCAACACTCCTTTTAGATTCTGATGTTCTTGAGTTGAGAGAACATGCCTCACTTCCAATTTTGCAGCCGTTGCTTCACGGCGTCTTGCTCACTCGCACACCATTTCAATTTATCGTCTTTCGCAGCGATTTGCTTCTCCAAATTCGCCTTTGCACCTTCGCGTTCACTGATCTGCTTCTCGAGCGAAGAAACCTCAGCTTTGAGGTCATTCAATTGCTTCATCTCCTCTTCACTTGGATGCCGCGTACACCCCCCGAGAAAGACCGAACCAGCAACCAACGCGGCAATAATGAGAGGAAATGCCACTTTCTTTAGGTCTCGCATAGAATCCCCTCCTTTTGAATTAACGAGTTTGATATGCTGAACTTGCGCACTTCTTGGATAGAACGCACGTAATTATAACCAAATGGCAGATTTAAGTCAAGCGAAATCGACAGAACGGCTTTCTGGCATGTTACAGCAAATTTTCCTCGGCAAAGCTCGTATATGAGCCGCCAGCGATGATAATATGGTCATGCACTGGGATTCCAACCACTTTCCCAGCCTCGACGATCTGTTTCGTCAATGTGATATCTTCGCTGCTCGGCGCTCGGTTCCCACTCGGGTGATTGTGAACAAGGAGGACACTCGCAGCAAGCTCGTCGATCGCCGCTTTGAAGACCTCACGCGGGTGAACGACGCTGGCGTTGAGAGTACCTCGCGAGACCTCGACCTCTTTGATGATCTTGTTTGCGCTGTTCAAGAGGAGTACAAGGAAGACTTCTTTCTTCAGATCGCGGAGCTTCGCGATGTATCGCGCCGCGACGTCCTCAGGTGATCGAACGACACTCAGCTTCTCGTCCTCCCGAGAATGCAGCCTGCGGCCGAGCTCGAACGCAGAGACAATCGTCACCGCACGTGCTGGGCCAATCCCCTCGAACCTCCTGAGCTCCATCACCGATTTCGAAGCCAACTCCCTGAGAGTTCGATTCTCAATCAACAATTGTTTTGCAACATCAACTGCTGTCGCTTTGCCGGTTCCCGAGCCAACCAGGATCGCGAGTAGCTCCGCATCCCACAATGCATCCACGCCGCGCTTCATGAGTTTCTCGCGAGGCCGCTCCGCTTCAGGCCAGTCCTTGATGCGCGCGTGGTAGTAAGAGATTTCCTTTAACCTATCTTCGTCCCGATGCTTCTTCATCATTCATCCTGCACGACGATCTCATCCAGTTTCTTCACTTCGCCTCCCTTGTAACGGAGAACATTGAGTGCTGAGTTCACCCTCCGATGGTTGAAAGAGATTTTCGAGTGGAGTCCAGGAAAATCTCTTACATCGCGGAGAGCCATCGCAAGCTTCTCCCTCGTCACAGCTCCATGTTCGATGCGAGAGAGGAGGAGCATCGCAGAATCGTATCCGAAAAGTGTGTTCTTGGTCGGGCGAGTGTTTGTCTTCTGATAGAAATTGTCAAAGAATTTCAGATAAGTCGAATCACTGACGTCGGCGTAAGTGTCGGAATCGAAAATGACCCCGTCCGTATAACGTCGATTCGCATCGAGCTCGACCGGGTTATACCAGTCACCCGTTCCGAGGAGTTGAGTCTTGAAATTGTAGAAGGCAGCCTGTGACGAAAGAATTCCAATCTCCTCTGCACTCCCTATGGGGAGATAGAGCCCATCAATGATTTTTATGGGAACTTCGAGGCTATCGGGTTCTGGAACTTCTTTCATCAGAGGAATTCCAAGCGAATCAGCGATCGCTTCGCCCTCACTCCAGAAGAGGGCGCTCAGCCTAATCTTTCCCCGATTGGCGATGAGCGAATCGAGAAGCTGTCGGGGAACGCCGCGAGCTGTAAACTGCTTCACTTCCCTTGGACCAACTTTTCCAGCAAATGAAACCATCGGTTCTGCAATCTCAAGTCTGGCAGCTCTTCGCAACCGCATGAATTGATCCTGGAGATCCGTTGTACCTCGCTGGTACCATTCAACCCCGATGACCTTTCCCCCGAGGCGTCCAAGCTCGTCAAGAAAACTATCAGCCATGAACTTTCCATAGGAATCGCTCGGTGCAAGGACGGAGAAGGTTCGAAGTCCGAGACGCTGCACTGCAAAGCGAGCCATCGCTCTACCGCGAAGCTCGTAGTCTGGATTCGCCTGGAAGATAAACGGGCCAACAGATGAAAGCCCGTTCGCGTTTGCCGTCGGAGTGATTAGTGGCACTCCGCTGTCGCTGGCAGCTTTCGCAGATGCACTTACCTCTGCACTGTATACCGGACCCAGGATAGCGATGATTTCCCTATCCTTCGCGAAAGTGCGGACAGCATTGGCGGCTCTGATTGGGTCGCCTTCGGAGTCAAGGACTTTGAGGTCAGCAGAGACACCAAGACTCGCGCGAGATTCCTCGATGGCAAACTCGATCCCTTGAAGCATCTCTGCACCGATTGCTTTTTCACGGGCGTCAGGTGACTGAGAGAGTAGCGGAAGTATCGCGCCGATCTTCACCGCTGGCTTCTTCTCGAACTCCTTCAGGAGATCTCTCGCCCGTCCTGCGTAGGTGGAATTCGGATACCGCTGGATCAGAGGTGCGAGGATAGTGCGTGCCTCATCCTCACGCCCAGCTCCTGCGCGTTTCCCTGCAAGCTTGAGACCGAGGAGAGACTTTGTTTCAGCTCCGACTGCACCATTAGAAAGACGGCTGAGCATTACTCCATCGAGATTTTCATCGCAGATGGTTTCGAGGAGCGGCGCAGCTTTCTCAAGAAGTATCTTCTCCTTCGATGACTCCAATACCTTGACAAACTCTCCGGCTGCCTCTTCGTATCGGCGGTCCAGATACAAATTAAGGGCGAGTGTAAAGTGAGCGTCGGCTAAATAGCGACTCTGAGGATAGGCCTTCAAGAAAGTTCGGATGAGCTGGATTGATTCGTCGTAACGCTGGAGATGGAAGAGTGACTTCGCCCCCATCAAATAGGACGCAGAAACGCGCTGACTCGAAGGATATCGAGAGAGCACGTCGGAGAAGGTGCTGTATGCACCAGCATAATCTTGCAATGCGAATCGCTGGAGACCATCAAGAAAAATCTTCTCAGCTTCATCATCGTAGCGTACGACATCCTGTGCTCTGACCACGAGAGAGCTGAAGATAACGATAAGAAGAACTCTGGAAATCAATCTAGACATGACAGGGAGAGGGGGAAAGATTCTACAGTAACCGATGACATCTGCAGCGCTATTGACTTCGGACCTCTTTCTTCTTCATTACTTTCACTTGAATTTTCCCTTCGATGGCCCGCGGGTGGTTCGGCTGGAGTTTCAGAGCACGGAGGAAGTACCTCAACGCTTCATCCGGATTCCCGCGCTGCAGAAAGAGAAACCCGAATTCGACGAACGTGTCTGCGATGTTCGGGTCAAGCTCGAGCGCTTTCTTGAGGTACGACTCGGCCTCATCAAGTCTCTCGAGCTTGAGGAGGACTTCTCCGCACTTCTGCCAAGCACGAGCCTCTTTTGGATCCATATCAATCGTGGTGACAAACTCCTCGTATGCGTTTCTCCAATCATAGAGCCCCAGATAGGCGATGCCAAGGAGATAGTGACTGATGGAGCTGTAGGGGTCAAGCTGAATGCCTCGACGAAGATACTTCACTGCCTCACCGCACGCCTTCCTTCCGATGAGAAGGTCCGCGATTGTCTCATTAATCTTCGGGAATTGCGGATCGTACTTCAATGTCAACCGGAGATGTTTTTCAGCTCGTGGAAGATTCCCGATGTAAAAGTAGGCAATCCCAAGATTGAAGTGGACTTGAGGAAGCTTGCTGCTCTCGATCGATTGATAGTATGTTATAGCCCGGTGGTACTCGCCGCCTCGCAGGTAAAGATTGCCCAAACGGTAGATAATATCGTGAGTGCGGCCGCAGCGGTCCCACGCTTCGAGGAGAATCTTCTCGGCTGCGGTGAATCGTCCGAGGTCCTCATAAACCGAAGCCAGCTCGACGTATGCTTTGGGAAGGGCAGGCTCTTCGAAGATCAGCCGTTTGTAGATTTGCGTCGCGTGAAGCAGCTTTCCTTCCTCAACGAAGGATCGTGCCTGCTCAAAATACCTGCTGAGCTGTATCTCATTCATTCTTCATCCACCGCGTGCAAACGTA
>CAYHSB010000082.1:0-7415 GCA_964359185.1 uncultured Chitinophagales bacterium | reverse complement strand
CTTAAATAAGGAGGGGATTCAGGGGAGGTTTTGTTCTTCATTGAAATGGATGTAAAAGTTTTTGGATCTCCCGTGAATCCAGGTTTTCCTTTGTCACAACATAAACGCCTGTATCCACTCTTTTTGGTACCGGCTTCCCATGAATTGCATCCACTGCGTACTTCACTCCAAGATATCCCATTTTGAATGGGTCTTGCACGACGAGAGCTTGCACAAGTCCCTCGCGAAGCGCCTGGACCTCGTTGTCGGACGCGTCGAACCCAACGACTTTCACCTTCCCAGCAAGACCACGACTCTTGATCGCCTGCATTATACCGAGTGCGCTTGCTTCATTCGCTCCAAAGATTCCAGCGAGGTTGTGATGTGCGGTGAGGATATCTTCGGTCACTGCCATCGCTGTTGCGACATCGCTCTGAGAGTACTGCACCGCAGCCAATTTGATATTGGGATATTTCTTAATTTCTTCCACAAATCCTTGCTCACGCATGACGGATGTCGCGGCTCCTGGAACGAACGGGATGCAAGCCACCTCGCCTTTCTCGCCAATAAGCGCTGCGAGAGTTTGCGCGGCTCTCCGTGCCGCAGCGGTGTTGTCGGTCGCGACGAAGCTCAGCGGCAAATCCGACTCGACACCCGAGTCAATCGTAATGACGGGAATCTTCGCATCGAGCGCCTTCTGGACGTACGGAATGATTCCCTTCGCGTCCGTCGCGGCGAGGACAATCGCATCGACCTTTTTGTTGATGTAATCTTCGAGAATAGAGATTTGAGTCGGGACGTCCGTTTCTCGCGCAGGCCCACGCCAGTTAATTTCGACACCAAGTTCTCGGCCAGCAGAATCGGCTCCTGCCTTCACAGTGAGCCAGAAGGCATGCTCGAGACCTTTTGGTGAGACGAGAATGCTGAGTTTTCTACCTACATCTTTCTTGGAACAAGCGGAGAACAGGAGAACGGACAAAAAGATGAGAAAACTTCGATGCAACACCAAACGAGTCAAGGCTACTTCGAGGAGTTAGGATGGAAGCCGCTGTGGTGCTCCGTACGGGGACAAATATGGAGAAATATTGAACGAAAAGCAAGAAACCGGGGACGAGGAATTCCTAAGGCGAAATCAAGTCACTAAAATATCGCTGCTCCAACCAATGGCTCTCTCCATACCCCTGCCGAACACTAGTTAATTCCTCATCGGGAAGTACCTGCTGTCTGATCGCAAAATGATTTCTCGAACTCGAACCGGAGTTAGCGATCTGCTTCCCACTAGTAAGAAAGGCTCGAGGAATAGGGATGATAAAGGAGTGGAGAAAACCGAGGGATAGTAACTTCCTCTGGAGCGAACGCTAGGGATCTCCCTGCACCCGCTCGGACTAGAAACTCCAGCGCGTGCCTATACCAAGGGATACTCTGCTGGCTTGATTCGGCTGAAGCACACTGAGAACATCTTCGGTCGCTACATCGAGAGCAAAGGGCCCGAGGTGCAACCCGAGACCAAAGGCCCAGCTCCTCTGTTCGGATCCACCTACAGAAATCCCCGACCTGAGGGGCAGCCAACTTAGCAGCCTGAATTCCATACCTAATGAGAAGCGTGGCTGTCTCGAGTTCCCTGGCATATTGTTGAGCCCCTGAGTGTAGTCAAACGCGAGGAGAATGGGAGGAGAACTTTGAGCAAATTCGCTCTGACCGAACTGAAGAGAGAGCCCAGCATGAATTGCTGTAGGCAACTGAGTCTCGAAAGCGTCTACTTTCTGATCTGTTCCTTCGACCAAGTTCTGCAAACTATCTTGTTGGGATTCTGAGAAGGCATCATCGATCGTGAAGTTGCCGTTTGCTCGCCGCTCTCGCGCATTGTGAGTCCACCGCAGTGTCCCGACGTCTGTAACACTGAGACCAAAACGCATAAAGCTGTTGACCTTCGCGTTGATGCCGAAGTCAAACCCCCACCCCTTCCCGCTTGGAGATGGGAAAGCCGTAAATGATGAAGCCCTCTCTCCGCTGAAGAAGTCCACGCCGGCGCGATGGCTGAGATATTCCGCATGGCCAGCGACAACGTTTTGGCTCGAGGTCGTGAACGAAGTATTAACCTGCTGAAGATCAAAGTATCCGAAACCATTAATAAGCTTCGCCCCAACACCCACAGCAAGGGAATTGAGTCCAAACGCATTTTCAAAAGCTCTCGCATAAGAAACAGAGTATTCCCGCAACCACCAACCTCGGATTTCTGTGCTCGAGAAATTGAAACTCTCTCCGGGAGAATTCCCATAGAACAGAAATCTCAAATAATCTTTCGAGAGAACCCCTCTCGCTCCCACCCTTTCCCTGATTCCAATCCCGATGCCTCCAAAGCTTGAGTCTTGAAACGACAGGCTGATAAGCTTGATGTCTACGTCACCGTTGATAGTGCCCATGTCCGTCGAGAACCCGGAAAGGATCTGTTCCTTGTCTCGATCCGTCAGGAAATAACCTACCCTCCCGCTATCAGTTGAAACCCCGGTCAAATAGCGGCGGTAGGTCCCGTAATCAAGAAAATCCGTTCCTACTCTCGCGCCGACCGGCAGAAAGCTCAGTGTGAAACTCTTGCTTTCCATCACTGCGAGATTCGCCGGATTGATGCCGAGAGCGTCCACTCCGCGCGAAGTCACGGTGGACGTCCTCCCCATCCCGAGGCCCACGATGTTCGACCTGTCTCCCGCCTGAGCAAACTGAAGCGAGAGATTACAAATGACAACAGGGAGCCACACTCTCAACGGACAAAATCTTCCCAAGCGTCTCATTGGAACTCCTGCAATTTCCTCTTGCACGAGGTCTATTTGAAATTGACTCGATAACTTAGAGTAGAGTAGGCGCGGACACGAACAGAATCAGAGGTTCGAAATTGTACGGGGACGGTTCCTCCGCCCGAGGTTCCCACCGTCATTGCGTAAGCAACATACTTCGTGAGCTTGAACTTGCTGACGTCATCAGAGATGAGTTCAAGGAAGGAGGTGCTCGAAGCCGGCACGACAACTCTTCCCTGCGCATCAACCTGTGCACCAGAGACAGCAAGGACAGGCTGCGACGCCTTCGGCAACGTAAGAAGATTGCTTCGCTGAGCATCGAGCCAATCGACTGAGACCTGGATTGCCGCTGGCAGGCCATTCTGGATTTCAAAAAAGACTTTTCCGTAGTTGGTGCGATCGAGTTCTCTTCGCTCGTCGGGACTGATATTGATTTCAGTCGTATCTCGTGCAATCCCGTTCACAATACCGACCTTCAGCGGGATGTCGATAGAAAGCTGGGTCCCAAGGGAGTCAGTGGCGGAGACTGATCCAGAAGTATAATTAGGATTGAGAACCGCATTTCCCGAAAGTGTAACTTCATCCAGAAGTTTGTTCGCGAAACTGTTGAGGAAAGCGACGATGTTACTGTTCGTTTCCGTCAATGTAATCGTTGTCTGTGGAAATGATATCCGACGTTGATCAAGAGGAAGCGAGAGAATCGCCGTTTGACCAGTTGCACTACTCTTCCCTGTAAGTGTTGCGTTCAGGTCAAGTGAGAACCGGGCTGGGCTTGTTACGGTCAAGGAGACGCGTGCCTGGGAGAACTTCAGCGCGCCACTGAAGACACGATTGATATCCCCGACATCAATCGACCTTGACACACTCACTCCGACGTTTGTCGGCTTCAATTTCCCCTGGAAATTTTGGAAATAGATTACGCTGGTTCTAACAGATCCAGAAATGGTCCTCAATGAATCGATTGCAACGAGATTGTTTCCCGTGTCGAATGTCTGAGCAGTCACGGTATAACTCAAGCTGCCATCCGGCGATTGAACAGAATATCCATTGAGGGGAAAGAATACGTTGATGGTTTGCTGGCCAGCATAGAAGGGGATGATTTGTGTGAACGCTCCACCGTTCGGTTGTCGAAGGTTCGCGATAATGAGGGATGCGTATCCAGAAATTCCGAGAGAGTTGTTCAAGGTCACAGTCATGCTCCCGGTTTTGATTTCTGCGAAGTCAATCTTCGTAGAATCATCAAGAAGAAAACTCCCCAGGGTTGTAAGCGTATTGGTGGGCAATTTGGCAATCGCTTCTGATGCCTTGATGTCCGAAGAAAAATCCAACCGAACAAACAACGCTGCGGCCGTATCAATGACAACCGAAGTAGCAGTCCCGGGGTAACGACCGCTGAGATTGAGCGTGAAGGCATTTCCTATTATGAGGTTTGCCAGTGAGAAGATCCTCTTCACGCTGTCATTAGGTTGGATCACCGCTGATTGATCAAATCGAAGTGCCAATCCGTACTGGCTGTGCACTGTCACCGAGATGTTATCGACGGGGATCGGCAGGCGGTTGATAAACGTGAGGGTTACTTGCCCGCTAACAAGCGTCGCTCGCTCGAGTTCAGATATCAGCGGAAAGCTTTGGGGGCCAATAGAGAAATTGAACGATGGGATGGTAACGGCTTGTCCTTGCAGGTCGCTGAGTGAGGGATTCAGCTCAACCGCAGATATTCGCCTGAGGACGGGGACCGGCGTTTTGATCGAGAAACTTCCGATACGTGATTGATAGTACTCGGAAGCCGGGTCGACCTTCAAATTCTCATGCACACTAATTGCGGTAAATTGCTGATTGTTTGAATACACGATTAGACCCGATGGGTCACTGTGAAGAAGTGTGGGATCTTTCTCGACGATTTGATTCACACTGTAAGTGCGGTTGATGAGCGGAACGTTGACTGTGACGTCCCACACAGGTGCTACGGGAGAAAGGGGTTTCTCGAAGCACCCCGCAACTAGGAGAATGGCAACGAAGAGTGGGACTAGAGTGGCACAGAGTCCTCTAGTAGGGTGGCTCCATCTGAAGTTCATAAGTCCGTTTCCTTGTGGCCGTTGCGCCTACGGTGGCCTCTCATCAAGAAAAAACCTGTAACTCTTACAAATCTTTGAAGAATATTCCCCACGGGAGTAAATGATAGTCTCGGACAGACTGAGCTTCAATGGAGATTGTCACCCTTGAAGCTATATACCGAGGCTCTCTCCCCAACCGTCATACTTGTCTCGGTCCTGCCTTGGAGGTTTCTTTTTCTTCACAAAAAGGGCAATAACCGCAACAACGGCTGCAAGAACTCCCCCAAGAATAGCTACTGCACCTAGACGGGTGCCCGGTTTCCCTGACCCAGAGGCCGCTTTCATCATCGTCCCTTTGATATTGGATACCCTATAGGCCACAAGCAATATGCCAAAGAGTTCCTTCGTCGATCACCTTTTACGTGGGTGACAAACAACTCATCCCACGATGATGATGCCCGCGATGCAGAAGATTTAGAGAATCGATCAGGAAAGCGAGAAAGGGTTAAGAAAAGATCAGACCGAGAAATCCGATAGCTTTAAAGAAGAGACACTCGAGCAAAACAGAGAATAAATCAATGACCGACAAGAGCAGAGTAATGCGACTTCAGATTCCTCAAAGCCTGTTCGACACTGGAGTGGCCATCGACTCAGTGCTTCTGCAGTAGTGTTTTGTAGACTCGTGCATATAACTCATTCCGCCGCTCACGTAGATACTGCCGCTTCCAATCTGTCTCTCCGAGAATGCCCAGGTCTTTTGTGATGCGTGGCGTCGAAAGGTCCAGGTCACAGACAATCACTTGGGAGTCATGTTTCTCCGCCTGCACCAGGATACTTCCATCACGACCGATGATGCAGGTGGGGTAGATTCCTTCTTGCTGCCATGAGTAGCCGTTCAGCTTTCTGCGTATCCCGACGGCGACGATGTAGACACAGTTGTCGATCGCCCGAGCTCGCGTAGTGACGTTGAAGTTCAACTGGCTGGGCAGTCCGATGACGTGCGGGTAGAGGATGATCTCAGCACCCTTCAGGGTCAAAATGTTTGCTGTCTCGGGAAAAGTGTTATCCCAGCAAACCATGATGCCGATTTTTCCGAAGTCGAGCTTGTATACTGGGAAATCATTCCCTAGACTCACTCTCTCCTCCTTCACAACCACTTCCGGCTCGTGCACTTTGTGGTAACTGCTGACGATCTCACCTCTCCGCCCAAAAATCACCGATGAATTGTAGATCTTCTTGCCCTTCTTCTCGATCATCGGAAAAACAATGTATGAGCGGTGCCGCTTCGCCTTCGCAGAAACTCGACGCGTCGTCGGACCTGGAATAGGTTCTGCGACGTCTCTGTAGTGGAGCCCATTACAGCCGAGTGTGGGAACCATTTCGGGGAGAACGATGAGATCAGGTTTGTGCTTCGCAGCCTGATCGATGAGAGCAAGAGCATTTTGGATGTTCTGCTCCTTCGTGTTCTTCTCTTTTGCGAGCATTTGAATTGCAGCGACGCTCACCTTCCGAGGTTTTCTGCTTTGCTTAGTCATTCTCTTTAATCCATCATTGTTAGTCTGTCACCAATTTAATTAACACCTCCCCAAGAGTCAATTGTTTTTCCTCAAGAGAAGCTGAGAATCTCAGGCTCGTTATCTGACAAGCTAAGGGAGTCGACTGATAAGTTACCCCTTCGCACTTCCATCGATAGACGACCTTTGCCTGGACCGCCAAACTTCTATTCCTTTGTAGCTGAAGTATGTTCCATCGACGAGACTGAACCCGAGGGGCTGGCCAGATTCTTGATGAAGAAGGAGGAACGCTGCATCAGTGGAAACCTCTCCGTCGTCATATGGACCTGTCCCGACACCGTCAGAACGATTAGGGAAATACAAATGGTCTGTGAAATCCTGTGCTTCCAGCGCGTAGTGCTCCGTAGAGATTCCACTGAATTCGAGCATTGGTGTTTCACTTCTGAACGGATAAAGAAGAATTGGGAACTCTTTTGTCACATTTGGCGTGGTCGTCTGTTCAAACGCAATCCAGTCGATCTCTTCCGTCTTCCCCGGTGTCAGGTCCCTTGTGCTTGCAGCATAGCCTTTTCCAACCCGGGCATTGAAACCTGGCCTTGCCGGCATCACGAGAATTCCAGGCGATGACGAACTTCGGAATCCCATGCCCAAGGGGATAAGATGAGTTGGGGAATGGAAATACCACGATAGTGTGTTGCCGTCGCTCTCACATTTCAATTGGTCGAGGATTATCCAGTATTTGGACTTCACGAATGCAATGTGGCGACGGTGGTACACACCGAGGGCAACATAGCCTCGATGTTCACCAGCAAAGTAGTCAAGGCCGTTCGTCGAACTCCACACGACATTCTCACCGGTGATGTCTTTTCTCTCTATGTTCTGATCATTCACCACGACCATGTTGTGCGCCTTTGAAGATTGGTACCATGGAACATAGAGAGGGTCGTCATACGTGAGTCCTATCCCCGCATCAACTGCAAGGGCCTTGCCGTATGCATAGACCTCAAAGTCAATGAGATCGTTGTGGGTGTGGAATCCGCTGAACTTACCATAGTTAATGTTCATGTAGAGAGCAT
>CAYHSB010000081.1:0-7460 GCA_964359185.1 uncultured Chitinophagales bacterium | reverse complement strand
GCAACCGGAAGGATTCTTGAATCTTATTCAGACCCGGAAGTGGTAAGTAGTTAGCCCAGCACAGGGCAGGTCAAACGACTGCAGAGGTCAGCAGTTCCGGTATCTGATGTGGAGGACTATTTTGGCAAATAGTCTTCAGCCGCCACAACAAGCAAGAGTGTACAGCCCTGTTCCGTGAAACTCTCACCATGGTCACTCCCCGCCTCAGCATGGTGAAAATCCCCCGGCCCGAGCACAATATTCCCGATGTGAAGGTCACCCTCGATGACGTAACATTCCTCTGACCCAGAGTGGTGATGGCCAGGGAACCTTACACCGGCAGCAAGCTTAAACAGCAGAGTCGCGTAGCCACGCTCGGTGTTTAGCGAAAGCTGTTTGAAGCGAACCCCATCAACCGGATGTGTAACCCATTCCACTTCGTTTACATATAGAGAGCTAAAGCTTCCTTTTCCCGAGGTGGATGGTGCATATCCCTCTCTGGATTGATCCTGCGCCAGTGATTGCCGGACGTGCCTCATAATCTTTTCTTTTAGACCTTGCGACTGAATCCTCAATCTTGACGAGAGAGGGAGCAAGCCCGCAACCGCCTCGTAGGTCGCTACAGATTTCTTTAGTTCATCCGATCCAGCAGCACTTAAGCGTTGGAACTCCTTCAGGTCTTCCCCGTCGAGAGCACCGACTGAATTGAGTGCCGCAAGTTCATCGATGTGTTCCGATTTCATAGGAGTTTTTCTTCAGGTCAAGTGTTGAAGTCGGAGCCTTAACGCCGACATGCCTGCCCTTATGCGTGTTTTTACCGTGCCCAATGGTAATTTGAAGTGCTCTGCCAGCTCCGACTGTGTAAAACCCTTGAAATACGCATACTCAATGAGTACCCGCTGCTCACGCGGCAGACTTGAAAGTGCAGCAACAATTACTTGATGCTGCTGTGCCTGGATGGTTGCCCGCTCAGGGCTCGATTCTTGGTCTACATCTTGAAATTCTCGATCTTCGTCGAGCAGATCTTCTCTATCGCGCGCACGAGAGACCTTGGACCTCAGCCGATCGATCGCCATGTTTCTGGCAACTCGAGTGAGCCAAGCCGTAGGAGATCCGAGTGCTTCATCATAGGTCTGTGCCCGATCCCAGATGCGGAGAAAGACTTCTTGCAAGATATCCTCCGCATAGTGTTCATCCTTGAGAATTCGAAGGATGAGCGCGTACAGTAGACTCGCGTGGCGGTCATACAATTCACTCAGAGCAGAATCATCCTGTTGAGAGATCCTCTGCAAGAGTGAAACGTCTGTACCTGATTGCACGGTCTGACTCACCGGTGGAGACGAAACCTCCCGTGTATTACTGGCATACTTTGATCGCTTTAAATATAGAAAAACCGCCACGAAAAGCAAGGGTAAGACCAGAGCGATACCAGTGACAGTTATCGAACCATTAATGGCTGAAAAGACCATCGATCAATACGGTTCTATTTTTGTTTCGTGTATCCCAGGAAAGGACTGTATCTGTTTACACAAACACTCTACAATCCCTACGTACCAAATGTCCAAATCGGATTTCCGGCTCTTTCTGTCGCTTTGATGCAATGGTCCTTCATGAGTGCGGTTTGCTTTCGGAATGGACTTGATTAGACTTCCTTCTTAGATGAACATTTATTGAGGTTCTCGAAAACACGCCTCCTTCTCAAAAGAAGATTTTCTGTGGAAAGGTGTGCGCACGTGCTCTATCAATCAAAAAGCCATCCCTCCCGACAAACGCTGGAGCGGATGGCTTCTTTGGTTTAGATGAACCTTGAGACCGGTGCAGCTCTACATCTTTCCTTGTATAAATGCCTCGGCGAGGTTCACGTCGTCCTCACTCCCAATGAAGAGCGGTGTTTTCTGGTGAAGTGATGCCGGCTGGATGTCGAGGATGCACTGATACCCGGTGCTCGCTTTGCCACCGGCCTGCCGGACGATGTATGCGAGGGGGTTGGCTTCATACATAAGGCGCAGCTTGCCCTCGGGGTTCTTTTTGTCGCCAGGATATGCGTAGATACCTCCATACAGGAGTGTCCGGTGAAAATCTGCGACGAGTGTCCCAATATAACGAGAAGAATACGGCCGGCCCATTTCCTCGTCCTCTTCCTTCAAATACTGGACGTATCGTTTCATTCCATCATCCCATCGGTTGTAGTTCCCCTCGTTGATGCTATAAATCTTGCCACGCTTCGGTATGGTGATATTCTCGTGTGACAGGAGGAACTCTCCGACGCTCGGGTCAAGCGTGAAACCGTGAACACCGCGGCCGGTGGTGTAGACGAACATTGTGCTCGAGCCGTAAATGATGTATCCTGCACCGACCTGTTGGTTGCCAGGCTGCAGACAATCTTCCAGCGTTCCACGACCGCTTGGACTGACACGTCGGCGGATTGAGAAAATTGTGCCGATGTTGATATTCGCGTCGATGTTCGAAGACCCGTCAAGGGGATCGTAGAGGAGAACGTACTTGCCGCGCGGGTAATGGTCTGGGATGTGGAGAAGATCTTCGTTCTCTTCTGAGGCCATGACGCAGAGATGACCGCCATGATCCATTGCCTTGTACACAGTCTCGTCAGCAAATTCGTCAAGCTTCTTCACAACGTCCCCACTAACATTCATGCGGTTTACAGTGCCAAGGATGTTGACGAGACCTGCCTTGCTCACCTCACGCCAGACAAGCTTTGCAGCGAGCGAGAGGTCGTGGAGAACACCACTGAATTCTCCTGTCGCGCCGGGATGTCTTCGCTCCTCTTCAATAATGTGTCGTTCAAGGGTCATGAATTTTGACGTGGTGGCGCTTGTCATTCCAAACCTCCTTTCAACTCGAAGTGTTCTTCAGAACGATTCTATACTAATAAAAGCCCTGCTGAGCCAAATGGAATCCAAGACCAGGAACCAGCCTTCTACTTGACTACCTGAGCGTTGACATTGACCAACTTCAGCTCTTGGTCCTTGTACTGCAGCTGATAAAGCTTGTAGTAAATCCCGCCTAGTGCAAGTAGTTCCTGGTGTGTTCCAACCTCGCGGATCTCGCCTTTGTGGAGAACGATGATCTTATCCGCACTCTGGATGGTAGACAGTCGATGGGCAATGACAATTGAAGTACGGCCGCGGAGGAGATTCCTAATGGCGGCCTGGATGAGGAGTTCTGTTTCAGTATCAATACTTGAGGTGGCTTCGTCGAGGATGAGTATCTTTGGGTTGTACGCGAGTGCTCGGGCAAATGAGATGAGCTGCTTCTGTCCCACCGACAGGGTTGCTCCTCGCTCTTTCACTTCTGTCTCGTACCCGGCGGGAAGCTTTTCGATAAAGCGGTGTGCTCCCACAAGCCGGGCTGCGCCACGGACACGCTCAGGCGGTATCGATTCGTCTCCGAGCGTGATATTCGTCCGAACGTCACCTGCGAAGAGAAAGACATCCTGGAGAACGACAGCTATGTGCTTCCGCAACTCGTGCGTATCGACAGATCGTATGTCAACCCCATCGATGAGAATTTCTCCCTTGTTGACGTCGTAGAAACGGCTGAGCAGGCTGATGATGGAAGTCTTTCCAGCACCCGTTGCACCCACGATTGCTACTGTCTCGCCCGGAGTGATCTTGAACGAGACGTTCTTCAAAACATAGTCTTCACCGTTGTATGCAAACCAGACATTGCGGAACTCGATCTCTCCACGAACAGTTGGCAGAGGAACTGGAGGTTGGGGGTTTGGGATGATCGTCTTATCATCGAGCAACTTGAAGACTCTCTCCGATGACGCCATCGCCGTCTGCATGATATTGTATTTTTCTGAGAGGTCACGAATCGGACGCCAGAACATCTCGTTAAACTGCAAGAACGCCATAACCGTCCCAAGCGTGAAAGCCCCTTCGAGTGCATTTGATCCCGCATACCACACGATGAGGCCGACGGCGAGTGCACCGATAATTTCTACGCTCGGATAGAACAGTGCGTAGTAGAAGATCGAATGTATATTGGCATCTCTGTGCGCTGCATTGATGCTTTCGAATTTGTCGAAAGATTTCTTCTCCCTGTTGAAAATCTGATCGACCATCATGCCAGTGATGTGTTCCTGCATGAACGCGTTTATCCGTGCGATCTGAATCCGTACTTCACGGTATGTCTCACGCGCTTTTTTCCGGAAGAGAAATGTTCCGTAGAACAAGAGGGGTAGTACACTCAGCGATACAAGGGCCAGTTCCCAGCTCATCGAGAACATGAAGTAAAGGATGCCGATAATCGTAAACACGTCGCTGAACACCATTACGATGCCCGAGGAGAACATCTCGTTGAGGACCTCGATGTCATTCGTCACTCGTGTGATGAGCCTTCCGATTGGATTGCGATCAAAGAACTTCAGTCCGAGATATTGGAGATGCTCGAATAACTGCATTCGAAGGTCGAAGATCGTCCTCTGGCCAATCCACTGCGTGAGGTAGGTATTGAGGTACTGGACGAGCCCGCGGACAATGAGGACGGCGAGGAAGAACAGTGCAGTGATAAGAAGTCCCTGTGGGTCACGCTGTGCGATGTTCACGTCTACTGCATGCTTCGTAAACCACGGCCGCACTGCTTCCATCCCCGAGACGAGGATGCTCATGAGAATGGCGAGCAACACGTACCACCGATAAGGCTTGAGGTACGTCAGAAGCCGCTTCATCAAACGACGGTCGTACGCTTTACCGAGGACTTCTTCTTCGTGCATGAGTCAATTCAGAATTAGAAAGCCAAACCTACCTGGCATTAATCAGAGTCTTTCTAGTTCTTCCTCCAGCATCTGCTTGTAATGGAGATCGGCGTAGATACCTCCAATCGCCACGAGCTCCTCGTGGGTCCCTTGCTCAACAATCTTCCCATCATCGAGGACCACAATCAAGTCTGCATCCTTCACCGTTGAGATCCTGTGACTTATGATAATGCTTGTCCGCCCTTCCATCACTTGGCGGAGGCGTTTCAAGATCTCCTCCTCTGTGTACGTATCAACGGACGAGAGGGCATCATCAAGGATCAATATTCTCGGGTTGCGCATGACCGCACGAGCGATGCTCGTCCGCTGCTTTTGGCCGCCGGACAGGGTGATGCCTCGCTCACCAACCATTGTTTCATATTGACGATGGAATTCCCCGATTTCTTTTGCGATTTGGGAAATTTCTGCCGCTGTAATGACGTGCTCAAGTGTTCCATCGTCAACGCCATAGGCGATATTCTCGATGATTCTATCCGAGTATAGAAACGTCTCTTGAGGCACAAACCCGATATTCGATCGAAGAAGCTCGAGGGGAATTTTCCTGATGTCTATGCCGTCGACAAGGAGCGCCCCTTCCGTCACATCGTAGAGGCGAGGGAGGAGGTTGACAAGCGTTGATTTCCCAGAACCGGTATATCCCACGATCGCAACGGTCATACCCTTATCTATGTGTAGCTGAATGTCCTTGAGGGTGGGTGCTTGGCTATCCTTGTGTGTGAAAGAAACGTGACGGAACTCGATCTCGCCCTCAATACTTCGGATAGAATAATCCGTCTCATCCGTATCTCGTATCTCGGGCACAGTGTCGAAGATTTTTCCTAGCCTTGCCATCGAAGCTGCACCCTGCTGCAAGATATTCACGACCCATCCGAAAGCAATCATCGGCCAGATGAGCATGATAAGATATGCGAAGATAGCTGTAAGCGTGCCGATCGTAATTGCCTCATTGATGACTTGCAGTCCGCCAAAGTATAGCGTGACGACAAGTGACAGCCCGATGAGCATAAACATCAAAGGCCACATGATCGACTGAACTCGTGCAAGGACGAGATTCTTCTTGAGGTAGTCCCAGCTTAGCTTTCGGAACAACCCTATCTCGTATGCTTCACGAACGTATGATTTCACTACCCGAATCCCCGAGAGATTCTCTTGAGCCCGAGTCGTGAGGAGAGAATACTGAGCTTGCCGTTCTTCAAATTTATGATGGACGATCTTCCCAAGACGATAGACCGCGAAGGACACGAACGGGAGGGGGATCAGCGCGAGGAGAGTAAGCTGCCAGTCCTTGTACAGCATCATCGCAAGAACCATCGTGAAGGTCATGATTGTGTCCGTGGGGTACATGATGCCGGGGCCAAGGGAGTTTCGCACTGCACCAATGTCGTTTGTTGCATGGGCCATCAGGTCGCCCGTCGGGGTGTTCTGGAAATAGGAGTACGAGAGCTTCTGGATGTGCGTAAGGAAATCGTTCCGTAAATCATACTCGATGTGTCGGCTCACGACAATGATGGTTTGGCGGGTGAGAAAGGTGAAGAAACCGGCAATGAGAGTAAAGGCAACAATGAGTGCGGCGTACATCAAGAGGCCAGCCGAGTCGATCTGGTGTGTCTGTAACCCTGTCTTGATATTATCGACCGCATGTCCAATAAAGAGCGGCTGGAAAACAGCGAAGGAGTTGCTCGCGATAACAGTGAGAAGTCCCCAGAAGAGGGTCTTCCGGTATTTCCAGAGATATGGCTTGAGGCGGAGAAGAGATTTCATAATACGCTTCGAATCACGACACTCCGAAGCAATCAAAAGACACGAGATTAACGGACAAACCGTTTGATTTGAATTCTCTTTGCACTAGAATTGATTAGAAGAGCAAACTTCTCTACCGATGGTTTCAAGAGCTGCAGGCTTTGCCCCTGAAGGAATCTGCTTCTTTTATAATAATTCACGTGAAATTTGTTTCATTAAGGAGCTAATACTTTGTATATCCTCTCTTACGGTCTGCCATACGACCTTGGTATTCACACCGAAATACTCGTGTATGAGTTTGTCTCGCATTCCTGCCATTTTCTTCCAAGGGACTTGCTTGTACTTGTTCTTAACACTAGCAGGGATTCTCTTTACTGCCTCTCCAATAATTTCTAGAGCTCTTATGACTGCGAATACCGTCTTATCGTCCTTTTCAAAGTCTTGTAGTCTCATTCCTTTGGTGAACTTTTCGATTTTCTCTATCGAGTCAACGATGTCGAGAACATAGTGCTTAAATTCTCTTTTCATATATAGACTACTTCGCGCAATATCTGCTCACCAATTGCGGGTTTGAGCGCACTTTTCATAACCAAATCCACTTTCACACCCACAAGTTTGCTACAGTAATCCTCCAACTCAATGAATTGAAACAAACTTGGTGTCTCTAGGAATTCTACTAGGATATCTAGATCACTTTTTCCTTTTTGTTCTTTTCTCAAAAAAGAGCCAAAGAGTCCGATTTCCTTGACCCTGAATCTCCTCCTCAATTCCCCTTTGTGTTCTGTCAGGATTCTTCTTATCGAATCTATTCTTCGCATCCTCAACGTCATGTATCTGGATCCTCCACCGCTGCGCTGTTTTCCATGCTAGTTGTTCTGTAATCGTCTTCGGATGTCCGAGTAAATCATCCAATCACCTCAAACCCTGTGTACTTATGCAAGGCTTTGGGCACAATCACTTT
>CAYHSB010000080.1:0-7534 GCA_964359185.1 uncultured Chitinophagales bacterium | reverse complement strand
CCAAAACCCCCGTCCTTGATAACTTCGGTAGAGACTTGACAAAAATGGCGATGGAGGACAAGCTAGATCCCGTCGTCGGACGTGAGAAAGAGATTGAGCGAGTAGCTCAAGTCCTTAGCCGTAGAAAAAAGAACAACCCGGTGCTCATTGGCGAACCTGGAGTCGGAAAAACAGCAATCGCCGAAGGGTTGGCGTTACGTATCGTTCAGAAGAAAGTCTCTCGTGTTCTTCACGACAAGCGCGTGGTCACCCTTGACCTCGCGGCCCTCGTCGCCGGGACAAAGTATCGCGGCCAGTTCGAGGAGCGGATGAAGGCAGTTATGAACGAACTCGAAAAAGCCAGGGACGTTATCCTTTTCATCGACGAGCTTCACACGATTGTAGGTGCAGGCGGCGCCTCCGGATCACTCGATGCCTCGAACATGTTCAAGCCCGCGCTCTCCCGCGGAGACCTCCAATGTATCGGTGCCACAACTCTCAACGAGTATCGACAGTACATCGAGAAAGATGGTGCTCTCGACCGCCGCTTCCAGAAGATTATGATCGACCCGACGACTGTCGAAGAGACCATTCAAATCCTCCTGAACATCAAGTACAAGTACGAGGAGCACCACGGCGTTCGGTATTCTGACAAAGCGATCGATGCCGCAGTCCGACTGAGCGATCGCTACATCACTGACCGCAATCTCCCGGATAAAGCCATCGACGTGATGGACGAGGCAGGTTCTCGCGTTCATCTCTCGAACATTGTCGTGCCGAAAGAGATCCTCCACCTCGAAGAAGAGATCGAAAAGATCAAGCAATCAAAGAATCAGGTGGTGAAGAACCAGAATTTCGAAGAAGCCGCTCGCCTGCGCGATTTGGAGAAGAAACTTCTCAGCGATCTCGAGATTGCAAAGAGAGAGTGGGAAGTGAAAGCCCAGAACCTTGTCCATGAGGTAAACGAAGAGAACATGGCCGACGTCGTCTCGATGATGACGGGGATCCCGGTCAACAAGGTCGCAGAGTCTGAATCCGAAAAGCTCCTGAAGATGGCGGATGCACTGAAGGAGCAGATTGTTGGACAGGAAGAAGCGATCGAGAAACTCTCAAAGGCAATTCGCAGGACTCGCGCAGGACTGAAAGACCCGAGGCGCCCGATTGGGTCTTTCATTTGCCTTGGTCCCACAGGTGTCGGGAAAACGGAGATGGCGAAAGCTCTTGCGCGCTACCTCTTCGATTCGGAGGAAGCGCTCATCCGCATTGACATGAGCGAGTACATGGAGAAGTTCAACGTCTCACGTCTTGTCGGAGCTCCTCCCGGATACGTTGGGTACGAAGAGGGAGGTCAACTCACAGAGAAAGTACGACGCAAACCGTACTCAGTCGTGCTCCTTGATGAGATTGAAAAAGCACATCCCGACGTGTTCAACATTCTTCTTCAAGTTCTTGACGACGGCATTCTCACGGACAGCCTGGGACGGAGAGTCGATTTCAAGAATACGATCATGATCATGACCTCGAACATCGGCTCCCGTGACATCAAAAACACAGGCGGATTTGGGTTTGGAACGAACACCGCGAAAGACAAGTACGAGAGCATGAAGAATACGATTGAAGGCGCCGTCAAGCGCGTGTTCAATCCCGAGTTCTTGAACCGGATCGACGACACGATCATCTTCCATTCGCTCGAGCGCGAACACATCATGAAGATCATCGATATCCAGATGAAAGATTTGGTCAAGCGAATGCACTCGATGAACATCACAATCGAGCTCGCGAAGGCAGCAAAGGAATTCCTCGTGGGTAAAGGGTATGACCCAACGTTCGGCGCGCGTCCGCTTCGACGGGCACTCCAGAAGTATGTCGAAGATCCGCTTGCTGAGGAAATCCTGAAGGGAAAATTCGTGGACGGAAGCAGAGTAAAAGTAAAGCTTAACAAGAAAACGGAAGAGCTTCGGTTCGTAGACGCTACGAAGGCAAAGGCAGTGAAGGGTGATGAGATCAAAGAGCAGGAGGAAGAGAAGCAACCAGACGTATCTGAGAATTGAGGAAAACCTCAATGATAGGATGAAAAGTCTCACTGCTGCTGGTGAGACCCTTTTTTTCCAGTCGAAATAAAGAGTGCCCCGTCGAACAGCGTTGCTAGTGCCGCTTTAAGGTCCTCAGAGAACTTCAGAATGATAGCCTGCATGATTGAGAGATTCATGCGAGGCAAGGGAACCAAAGTACCTCTACTCTGTACTACCATCTATGACTTCCCGCCACTGCAGTGTCAGCCCTGCACTGCGGGATGCATAGTTCTGAAACCTGCGATTCAAGAAACATCAATGGTGAAGCCATGAAGAAGATCGTGCTCCTCCTCTTTGGTGCAGCTCTTGTCTTTGGGTTTTCAGCGGCCAAGATGTTTGAACGCGCCGCGGCAGATGTGCTGCAACAACTCGGAATTCCGGTGCAACTCGGTAAGGAATGCGTTTGGTCGAGTTTCAGCGGTGGATATTTTGCCTATCCGCAGAATCCAGAAATAAAGCAAACTCCAAACAGCGGGCGAGCAAGCATCGTACAGAAAATCGGGGCCTTTGCGAAGAGCTACACGCAATCCGAAGAGTTCAAAAACAAATACTTGGAGCATCGGGAATCGATGAAGCCCTTACCTCCAGAACCGCCTAGGTCAATGGCAGAGACCAGAAGAGCACAGAAAGAGGAGCTGCAGAAGAGCCTTCGTGACGCTGAGCAGACCAAAAAGGCTCTGCCAGCCGACCAGCGAGCTGTTTTCGATGAGACGATCAAAATGCTGAAGGAACAGGTAAAGGCAATTGAGGATCCGAATAATCCAATGTATAGCAAAGAGATGGAAGAGATGAACAAGCAGTCGTACGCAGCTCAAATGGAAGAATACAAGAGCAAGCTTGCTGACTGGGAACAAAAATATCCAACCGACCCAAGCCACATGATCAAGCAGCGCCTTGCAGAGTTCCTGGAGGTCTCGAAGAATGTGGATTACAACGCAGCAGTGATGACCGACGAGAGAGGCAAGAAAGTCTTCACGAATCTCGAGTATGAACAAAAACCTTCCAACTGGAAGCTATGTTTCAGGGCAGGCAAGGAGACTGTGGAGGCCGGACGCGCATTCGCGAAGCAATGGCTCAATGAGTTGAACAAAGCAAAATGAAGGGCAAAGAGTTCAAAGAGCAGGAGGACAAGGTGCAGCCAGGCGTTCCATGGAGCCTTCTCCGTGGGTGTCTTTTCAAGACGTCCTCTCAATGATCGGGAGGACGTTTTTCATTTCTAGATAAATGTGCTCGAGAAAAGAAAAACATCTTCAAGCAGAACAGGTTTATCGAGAGGGTTGCTTGTCTCTGAGGAAGAGACTATATTGAGGCAAATGAAATCATACGATCCGATAGCACAACTCATCAAAGAGCACGAGCAGGCACTTCAGAAGCTTCAGCTTCTGAACCGTACGACCGACGAACTCATTCAGAAAGGGTTTTCAGAAGGTCGATTTGAGAGGATTCTTTCTGCAGCTCGGTACATCAAAGAGGAAGTAAGCATCCATAACCTTTCCGAAGAGAAACTCCTCTTCCCTGCGCTTGAGCGTCATGTCGAAGGGCCGACGAAGGCTCTTCGTGCCGACCACAAGGAACTGGAGGAAGCAAACGGAGAATTTGAGGATAGTATCAAGCGAGTACGAGCAAACCCATACGACCGGTCTGCAATCACCGACCTAGTCTCAGCAGGAAAGAACGTGGTGAGGATTTTCGTTAATCACATCCACAAAGAGAACGACATCCTCTTTCCCATCGCGAGAAAAGTTCTCAGCAAAGAAGAACTCAAATCCATTGCCCGCCGCATTACGCACACCGTAGAATAAGATTCCTCCAATCCCCATAAAACACAAAACCCCATTCCAACGAACGGGGTTTTGTAAGACAAGAGGTCGGAGGGAATTCATCCCTTCTTCTCTTCCATCTTTTTCTCCATCTTCTTCACTGGCTTCATCATGCCCTTGACGTCTTTGTCCGTGAGATCTTTACCGTGTGCTGCCTTCGCGTGGTTGATGACGATGGATGTCAACTCCTTCTCGTCATGGCTGCGGACCATGAATCCGCATGTTGGATCGCAGGAAACCGACTTCAGCTCATGCTTTGCCTCCTTCTTGCCTTCCATCTTCTCCTGCGCGAAGGCTAGGCTGGAGATCGAGAAAGCGAGAACTATGGCAAGAGCTACAAATAAGAGCTTCTTCATCATTTGGTTACTCCTCTCTTTGAAGACTTGTTGTGGGTGGTGGGTTGTTTGAGTGTAACAAATCGAGGTTTTGCAGTCTTTGATTTTGCGGTAACGAGTGCTGCGAAAGCTAGAGCAGTAACCCGGGTTAAAGGGTTCCAACCCTGCCTCGTAAAGCAAAATCCAACTGAAAATTAAAACTCAATTATCAAAAAGTCAAGTTCCAACCCTGCTCCGGAAGGCGGAAGCCCTCCCTGTTGGCGGTCGGGGCCTCTGGGCATAAAACATCCAAACAAATGACTATTGGCCCAGAAATCGTGCGGTGTTGTTGTTGAACTTCCACTCAGTGCTCGTGTGAGTGTTTGACTTTCTTTACGTTGAACTCGACCGAAGGCGGCAGCCAGGTCTTTGGTTTACCCACAACCCCTCGAGTGTAGTTTACGACCTCCAGTCTTAACGGAGTCACCTCGATGAGCAGGTAGCTCGTTTCCCGGTCAGGGTAGAACTGCTCCCACTCCGTCTTCCACCGGAGCGCTTTCTCCTCGGCGTCATCCACAAGTCGAGCGGTACCATCTATCGATGCGTATCCACTCCCATGGGGATCAAGGTAGAAAAGGGTAACTCTGGGGTTTTTCCGAATGTCCTCGACTTTCCTCGTCCTGCGATTCGTTCCTAACCAGATGACCATATCATCTTCGGGAGGAAAAGGATCCATCGTCCTTACCCGCGGGTGCCCGGATTTGTCAATTGTAATCAATGCACAGAAGCGAGCAGCCTCCATGATTTGACGCGCAGCCGCAATTAGGGTATCCCGAGGCGGACTCACTGCCTCTCCCACCTGAGCCCATAATGGGGCGGGCAGAATCAGGATGGCTAAGAGCAGCACGAGCAACAAGGTTCCATCTATGTGTCGTGTGGATTTCATGACATCTCCTAATGAGTAAGTTCTAGGCATTTTTCTCCACCAAACGGTGTGGCAATTCTTGTCTTGAGCGAAGAGGAATAATGGAATGGCCGAATCTAATCAAACTCTGAACTAATGTCAATCGCGCCAATAGGAGCGAGAGCCCCGCTCAAGGGAATGGGGCTTTCATTATTACTCTCCCCCTAGAAGAGTGCGGGATGCTCATTCCGATCCCGCTCGAATGAGCGGGACTAAGTTCAGTCGAAATGGCACTGCCAGCGACGTACTCGATCGAAGCCTAGAGAAAGGGAACTATTGAACTTTTGAGTGGTCCAGGATCCCGTTCCGGTACTCCCGGAACGGAATTTCTATTTAATGGGGGGAGGGAACATCTAGGTCATCATAAAAGCGAAAGCCCCACTCAGAGAAGAATGAGGCTTCCGGAAAGAACGCTCCAGGGCGACACCAGCTAATAAGCGTATCCGAGGCTTATCAGGAGATGGCTATTGAAGTCTTGAGAACCCCTCTGTGGAAAGAGTTTACTGCTTGGATAGTTCTCCGAACTGAAGAAGGCTGTTCGCACTGAAAGGTCAAATGAAACATGTCCTGAAACCCACTTGTGTCCAGCCTGTACCCCAACGTCAAACAAGTTCTTAACCTCGTCTCCATGAAATTTCTTGTTGTATCCGAGCCACTGGTAACCGATACCCTCTACGATAGGTCCAAGATGCCATCCGCGAATATTATCTGAGAAATAGAAGCGATACTCTCCCGAAATTCCAACTCCCCAAGACTCATACCCTTTGCCGAACAAGGGATCACGAAACCAAACTATTCTCACAACCGCGCTCTGATTCTTCACAATGCCTCGTTCGTACTGCCCTGAGAATCCAACCATATCTCTTGGCACCATGTTATTAAGCCAGAGTATTGGTTGGAACGAGACGGTTTGGCTAGGTGCGGGAGTGTCCTGTGCAAAAACGTTTTGGGAAGGAAGTAGGACGAGCACGAGGAGTGCAGCCACAATAAGGTGTTTCATGTCAGTCGTCTCCTTTCTGAAAGAACAAAGGAAGAATATTCTTTCAATCAAGGGATCATCGCAGCGATTTACTTTAAAAATTCTCCCAGAGAAAGTCAAGTATCCTTGCGAAAAATACTTTCGACGTTCCAATTTTTGAGAACAGCAGCTCCAGGTTAACACACCAGAAAGAAAGCCTTGCTCAGTAAAGAACGAGGCTTTCGAATTGATTCTCCCGTCCCGAACGCTTTCGGGACGGAATCCTCGTTCCAACAACGAACTTAGCCGTGCTCAAGGTGACGGAGATCTGTTAAACCCGGGTTCTGTTCCAACTCTTCGATGGTTCTCGGCCAATCGTCTTTGAGGAGTCGTGAGAGCGATCGATCGGCCAGGATTTTTCTGTCCGTCTGACAGTGCGGACAATAGTTGCATTCGTTTTCTACATAGACGATGCGCTGCACCGCTGTGCCGCACACCGGGCATGGCTTTCCGAACTTCCCGTGCACTGCCATCTCAGGATGAAAAGCAGTGACTTTCTCCGGAAACGAGGTGCCCGCTTGTGCTCGAAGCCTTGCAATCCATTCCCCCAGCGTTTCCTGTGCTGCTGTATGAAGGCGAGAAATCTCACCAGCGGTGAGTTTCTGCGATTGGCGGAGCGGGGAAAGTCTTGCTCGGTGCAAGATCTCATCGGAATAAGCGTTGCCAATTGCGCTGAAGAGCCGGGGATCTGTTAAGGTTCGTTTCAGGGTGTGGTTTTCTTTGAGAAGTGCCGAGGTGAATTGTTCGAGTGAAGAGTTGTGGACTTCCAGTCCACCGCGATTGAACTGGGCGAGGGAAGGCTCACCCTTGACGAGATGAAGAGCGGCACGCTTCTTAGTACTTGCTTCGGTCACGAGAAGAGTGCCGTTCGGAAAATCGAAAGTGGTAAGTCCGACTTTGCCGCTCACTTTTACGCCTCGTTGTCTCCAGTGAAATCTGCCGGCGATCATCAAGTGAAAGACGAGGAACAATTCCTTTTCGAGTTCCCACAGGATTTGCTTCCCGATGCGGCGGATGCCGAGTACTCTCTTGTTCTCTGCTTCGCTTATCGGCGGGTCGACGCTGCGCAGGAGAAATGGGCTGGCGACTCGAATTTTCTCTAGTGTCTGGCCAGCAATTCTCGATTGAAGGCTTTCGATGTAGACGGTGATGTCGGGGAGTTCAGGCATTAGAGGTGGGTTAAGGTGCGCAGGAGGTGTATAACAGTTTGCTTTCCAGGAATCTCAATTTTGGAAAGCGCATTGACAATTGTCTGGTTAAAGATATTAAACCTTTCAGCCAAGAATTGGTTTTCAGTAGCAAAATAGAGTGGTGTAATAGTTCGAAGCATCTTGAAAGGATTCTCCCTTACGTCCGGTTGCATTTTC
>CAYHSB010000079.1:0-7539 GCA_964359185.1 uncultured Chitinophagales bacterium | reverse complement strand
CTTGAATTTCTCTGCCTGTTTGCATACATTGAGCATGATTCACAAACGACACAACGCTGATGCATAAATTAATCGCCCCGGTCACCACCGGAATACTTCTGGTTTTCTCTAACTGCTTCGTCTGGGCGGGAGAAAAGAACACAACTTATGCATTCCTCAGACTCGACAACGGGGCGCGAGCAGCGGCGTTGGCAGGGAGCTTCGTTTCGATCACAGACGATCCTGTGGTCATTTTCTATAATCCTGCAGGCCTGGGGACACTGACTTCTACCCAAGCGTCCTTCGGCTTTTTGAAGCACCTCCTGGACATCAATTCTGGCTACGCGGCGTACGGGCAACAGTTCCGTGATTGGGGATGGTTCGGCATCGGCGTTTCGTACATCAACTATGGGAGTTTTCCGCAGACCGATGAAGTGAATAATCGTCTGGGGACATTTCATGCAAACGAGCTTGCCCTCCTTGCTGGATATTCAGATCTGCTCTATGAAACAGTACATTACGGCATCAACCTCAAGCTCATCTATTCCTCAATCGCAGACAGCCGCTCAGCTGCCGTCGCGGTCGACATCGGCGCGATGTACGTCGTGGAGGCTGAGCAGATAACGATCGGAGCAAGTCTTCTGAATGTTGGCCGCCAGGTCAACGCGTACATCGACACTCGAGAGAGCCTGCCGTTGGACCTCAAGATTGGTGTCTCAAAGCGTCTCGAACATCTCCCCCTCCTCCTGAACCTTGATTTTCACAGGTTGAATGAGTCGGCAGAGAATTTCGCTACAAGATTCAGAGATTTCTCAGTGGGCGGAGAGTTTACCGTGACAGAAGCGTTTAAACTGCGCTTCGGATACAGCAACGAGAAGCGGCGAGATCTGAAGGTCGGAACGTCGGCCGGGCTGGCGGGGTTCTCGTTGGGCGGGGGACTTCTCATAGACCGCTACAAGATCGACTATGCGTTCTCCTCGTTGGGAAAGGTCGGTGCACTCCACCGTGTCACAGTTGGAGTGAACCTCTGACCTCCTACCCCACCGTCATCTTCTCCAGCAACTTTGCCGTCACATAGAAGAGCACCATCCCACCGAACACAACAATTGGCGTGACACGGTTATCGGAGCGATTGATTTCTGGGATAAGATCGCTCGCACCCACGTACGCTCCAGCGCCTGCCGAAAAGGCGAACGCCAATCCCGTAACCTGAGGGTCGACATTTGTGAACACAAAGATCATAAGCACCCCAAACATTGTCGCAACACCAATGCATAACAAGGCAGAGAGCACCGTGCGGCGTGAGTACCCGGCCGTGAGCATGATAGAAGCGAGGGTGAGACCTTCGGGGACCTTATGCAACAGAATTGCACAGAAAATGAGCAGACCGACTAAGAACTCGAAGTGCATCCCCGCTGAAATCGAAAGGCCGTCGAAAAAGGCATGAACGAAAAGCCCGGAGAAGGCTGACACGCTCGCAGCCCTTGAGAGCATCACTTCTTGATGGATCTCCTCGCCGAAATGCAGATGCCTGACGACCGTGTGTTCGAAGAAATGGATCGTTGCGAAACCGAGGATGATCACGAGTCCGGCAGTCACCCCCAGCGCTTGAACACTCCGGGGGATAAGCTCAACGAAGACAAGTGCTAAGAGAAACCCCGCACCAAGCGCGAGCAGATACTCCTGTGTCTTCCGAGGCCACTGTCGCCGGGAGAGGAGGAGTGCCCCACCGAGAACCTCTGCCATGGCAACGATGAGGCCGAAGAGAATTACTGTCGCGGCCATCTAGTTCCCTCCATAGGGTTTATCTAGATACTGCTTTGCTAGCTTGTGTGAATCTTCGAACTCATTGAGAGCCAGCACGCGCTTGTATGATTGGATCGCATCCTCTCTTTTCTTCGACAGGTCGAAGGCCATTCCCATTCGCAAGATCGCCATTACCATATACCCAGAAGGTGTCCCCTTGTCGATCTCACGTGAGAGCCGCTCGGAAAAAGAGAATTGCGATAAAGCTTCTTCGAGTTGACCCACACTCATCCGATACAAGCCGATGTAATAGTATGCTTCACGGGCCGCAGCCTTGTTGTAGCCAACTTGTGATTCATTGTGTCGTTTCAAAACCTCGGTGAAAACTCCATGGGCTTCGTTCAAACGGTTGAGGGTGACATAGGAGCGGCCGAGGTATCGATGGAAAAGGGAATTGTTTGGATATCCTTTGTGAAGTTCTGTCGCGAGCTTCAGGGCAGCCACATAATCTTTTTCAAAATAGAAGTAGAGTTGCATGAGAAAATAAGTGGCCTCGATCTTTGCATACTTGGCGTGCTGTGATGCGAGGTGAAGCTGTTCGATCCCCTTCGCCTTATCCCCTTTCGGAAGGAACCACATGAGAGGCTTGAGGAGAGGATACCGTTCTGGGGCTACCTCAGCGTAATAATTGTAGATCCCCGTGCCAAGGAGAATGTCATAATTATTCGGTTGAAGTTCGTAGGCCTTCTGGACGATCCCGAGGGCACGCCGGCCATCGTTGGCTGCACGAATCCAATGGTTCCGGTTTGCGTGTAGTCGACCACGAAATCCGATTGCTCCGCCCTTGAAAAAAAGTGCCGTGATGTCATTTTCATCTTTGTCCAGGCGCGTGTTGCACATGTCGATGACATTCCCCAGCTTATCGAAGAACTCACCGTCGTGGGAATCATCGTCGAGATCAAGAAGAATCCGCCACCAATCGACCATTGCGAGAAAAAAGCGGCCCGCCGGATGGTCCGATTTCATCTTCACTAGCTCCGCGAATTCAACATTCGCCTTCTCAAATTCAAGGTTGTAGGTGTAATCAATCCCTTTTTGAACGTGAAAGTCAAAGTCGGGATCGGGCACCCATTGCGCGGAGGCTCTGGGAAGAAATCCGGGGAAGAGAACAAGGAAGGAGACAAGAACCCAACTTTTCATGACTGCAATTGGCTGGACTCTGACTGTGGAATAGCTTGGGGCTTCAAAACCCAGACACCCTCTCCAATCCGGATTGACGGCGAGAGCACTATGTACACCGTTCCAAGAACCAGCACCAGGGTACTGAGAATACCACCTTCAGGACCATAGGCACCTCCTGTAATCCAGTCCGGTCCCGTTTGACGCAAAGAGAACAGTGATCGCTCTCCCAAGTTCAAGCCGCTGACAGGGAAAGAATAGACATAGCCTTGGAAGAAATTCCACGTCGCGTGCAGCGCTGTCGGAAACCATAGTGTCCGCGTCTTGAGGTACGCAACAGACAACCACACACCCGCAAGGACAGTGTTCACCGTCGATAACAGAGTAACATTGGGATTTATGATGTGTGCATAACCAAAGCCCACCGACAACACAATGATAGCGATGTATTGATTGGTCCCTTCGATCAACGTTTGAAAACCGTACCCGCGAAAGAGAAGCTCTTCCCCAAAACCGAACCAGAGGAAGGCGAGCAACATGAAGAGCAAGCCCGACGCAATGCTACCGAGGTTTTGACCTCGCCACGTCACGTGTGCATAGCCCGACACGTATTCTACGACAAAAACCGCAGAGATCATGAAGACGCTGATGAGTACACCCTGTGCCCATTCTAGTCCGAGACGTTGATGGAATGACAAGCCCACAGAGCGGAATGCTCGATGGTCAACTATCCTCAGGACAACAAAGGTCGTGCCCAGGAGGATCACATAGCCGACCGCCATTAGAATCTGTTCTGGAATTGCAAGAGCAAGCCTAAGGATGCTTGCGATGCCAGCGAAGACAGAAAACTGGAGCAGAAGAAATATCGCAATACGCCAGCCAGCGCGAATGCTATTTGATTTGTTGATAAAAATTGGGCGGAGACTCATTCGGAAACTCTAAAGTTTAATTGTCGTGGTTGTGCAAAATAAAAAATTGCAACCTCTTTAGCAACCGACAAGTAGAGCCGCAGTCCGTTCGCGATTGAACAAAAAAGCCGATCCCATGATCGGCTTCTCGGAAACTAGTTGGGGCTTCATCTGAACTGGTCTTGCAAGTAATTGAGGATGCGCCCAATGTTGATCCTCTCCTGCTTCATCGAGTCTCGGTCTCTAACAGTCACGGTCTGATCTTGTAATGTCTGCGAGTCCACCGTAAAACAGAACGGTGTCCCTGCCTCATCCTGACGTCGATACCGCCGGCCAACCGCGCCGCTGTCATCATAGAATACTTTGAAGCTTGGGCGGATCTCTTGTTCGATTTTCTTAGCGATCTCAGGCATCCCATCACGATTGACAAGAGGGAAGAAGGCCGCTTTGATGGGTGCAAGTTTTGGATGAAGTCGCAGCACGGTGCGCAATTCCATCTTCCCTTCTGCCGTCGGAGCTTCTTCCTCCGAGTATGAATTAACAAGGAACGCCATGAGAGATCTGCTCGCTCCAGCGGACGTTTCGATGACGTACGGAGTGAAGCGCTCCTTTGTTTCTTCGTCGAAGTACGTCAGATTCTTTCCTGAATATTCCTGATGACGAGAGAGATCGTAATCAGTGCGGTTATGGATGCCCTCGATTTCTCCCCAGCCGAACGGGAATTCGAATTCGATGTCGAATGCATCCTTGGCATAATGGGCAAGGTGTTTTCCCTCATGTCGCTGGAACCGAAGTTTGTCCTTTGCCATTCCGAGACTGAGGAACCACTGGAATCTTTCGTTGCGCCAGGACTCGAACCACTTCTGGTCCGTCCCGGGCTTCACAAAGAACTGCATCTCCATCTGCTCGAACTCTCGCGTACGGAAGAGAAAGTTCTTCGTGTTGATTTCGTTCCTAAACGCCTTTCCAATTTGCGCGATGCCAAAAGGAATTTTCTGCCGTGAAGCGGACATCACGTTCAGAAAGTTCACGTAGATACCCTGAGCGGTTTCTGGCCGGAGGTACACGACGGCACTCTCATCTTCGACTGGGCCAATGAAAGTTTTGAACATCAGGTTGAATTGTCGGGCTTCAGTAAACTTCCCCTCTTCAGCGCAGCGAGACGCTTTCCGACCCTTGTACGCGGGGCTTCCACACGACATCTCGTCGAGTTGATCAGCACGAAATCTGGCTTTGCACTCCCTGCAATCCACCATCGGGTCAGTGAACTGCTCGACGTGTCCCGAAGCTTCCCACACACGAGGATGCATGAGAATGCTCGCATCAATTCCCTCGATATCCTCACGGTACGTCATCGCCTGCCACCAAGCCTGTTTGATGTTATTCAGCAACTCAACACCGAGGGGTCCATAGTCCCAGCAACCGTTCAGCCCACCATAGATCTCGCTCGACTGAAAAATGTAGCCGCGTCTCTTACAAAGGGAGACGAGCTTTTCCATAATGTCCGAGTTTCTTGTCGTTGAAGGTCTCGTAGTCTGTGAGACACCAATATTTTCTTTCTTTGGTGCTATGAGAATTCTCCTTCCTCCCTTAGGGCGTAAAAATCGTTTTCTTTTTTTCTGAGGAGAGTGTGACACCTGCGACACCGTTTTCATACTTTTTGTCTTCATCAAACCGGGCGTCGTAGGAAAAGTCAACGTTCGGGATATACAGCTCGAGACCGATGGAAACCCTATTCGTGCTCCGCACTGGGGGCTTCTCATAAACACCATAGATCCGCAGCCCTTCGAGGATCAAAAGGCTAGCTCCAAATTTGTACGTCACATCATCCTTGAGTCGGCCACCGTTCGGCATTGCCGCATCGACCGCCAGGATTAAGCGGTCTGTCTCCGTGAATGGATGGAGATCTATACCCACGATGTTTTTGCCGAGAAGCTTCACTCCGCCAAGTACCGGCTGATTGATATTGCTCTTGGCTGCGCCAAGGGATAGTCTTTCGATTGGCCTAATGAGGATGCCAAGGTTCAGGACCATGCCGTTCGAGCCATTCGGAAGGTTGCTCCGCATCCAGTTGACAGAAACACCGGCCGTAAATTCGGGGACACCCAGGCCAAGGCTCAATGTGTACTCGTTCAGATGATAATCCATAGAGCGGTCAAGTGCTCTTCGATAGGCAATATTGAACAAGAAATTTTGAAGCGAGATGTCATGTTCGAGCACCTTGCCTCGATCAAGGAACAGGTTATAGTGAAGGTTGATTCCCCGGGACGCCGCGACGCTAGCAGGGTTCACTCTCATCGACTGCGGCCCCTCGGGCGTCGCGACGAACTGGAATCGCTCATTCTGAGGAACGAGCATGCGCAAGACTTCTGATGGCGATAGATTGCTCTGTGCCACGAGTCTTGAAGCAAGTAAGAGCATCGCGAGGATGCCAGATAGGGAATATCTCGCTGTCTTCATTTGTTCTTGAATTCTGGCTTCCGCTTTTCCAGGAACGCCCTGGTTCCTTCCTTGAAATCGTCGGTCCCACAGCAGACACCAAAAAGCGTTGTCTCAAGCGCCTGCCCGTCGCTCTGTGTTGTCTCTTGTGTCATATTAACGGCCTTCAATGCTAAACGGATTGCAACTTGTCCCTTGGACAGGATCGTCGTCGCAATCTTTTCTGCAGTAGAGAGCAATTCACCTGGGGGTACCACCTTATTCACGAGTCCGATCCGCAACGCCTCTTCTGCACCGATCTGATTTCCCGTCAGGATCATCTCCATCGCACGCCCTTTGCCTAAGAGTCGAGCGAGTCGCTGAGTGCCTCCATAGCCTGGAATGATTCCAAGGTTTACTTCAGGCTGACCGAATTTTGCATTTTCAGAAGCGATGCGGAGATGGCAGGCAAGAGCGAGTTCGCAACCGCCGCCGAGAGCGTATCCGTTGACAGCAGCAATGACTGGTTTTCCAAGGTTCTCGATCAAGTTGAAGAGGTCCTGGCCCTTCTCAGAGAATTCTTTTCCCGACGTTGCATCCAGTTCAGTAAGCTCGCCGATGTCCGTACCTGCTACGAATGACTTCTCTCCAGAGCCTGTAAGGATGACGATGTCGATGCTCGGATCGTTCTTGACCTTGATGAACGCATCTAAGAGCTCGGACTTCGTCTCTAGATTCAGGGCATTGAGTTTCTCTGGGCGGGTGATGGTGACGAAGGCGATGCGATCACGAGCCGTGAAAAGAAGTGTCTTGAAATTCATGGCTGGATATGAGATGTGGCATGTGGGATTTGAGGAAAAAAGGATCTTGGCCCCGTACGGAGGATCTGGTTCTTTGACATATGATGGACTGAGGTGCTCTGAACCAACGGATTCTATGAATCGAAAAAGCATCTTACCCAGCTAGTCGTATTTCGACAATAACTCTTGGTATAAGGCCTGATCCTCAAATGATCTAGGTTCAAAGAGGATTCCCAGGTGCAATTTTGTTTCTTCACACGAAGCGAAGGCACGGTGCAAGTATTGAAGAAACTCGTTTGGATGCCTTCTCAGACAATACCCTTCAACAATGGCTCCGGGGACGGACATCACAGACCTTCGGATTTGACTTCCTTCCTCGTACATCTCGAATCTTGGCAGATTCATCGTCATGTGATGAACTCAGGATCGCCAGCTCCCGGGAGAGCTTGAAAACATCTAGTGCCATTCCAACTAATTTTACCAAACAACGTGCAGGTAAAATTATTGTT
>CAYHSB010000078.1:0-7713 GCA_964359185.1 uncultured Chitinophagales bacterium | reverse complement strand
GCACGCAGCCTCGTCAATTTCTTCGACGAGTATCTCCCGGTCGTCAAAGGATGTGAAATCAACGACAATCCATACAGACCAGTGTGCAAGCGCTGCGTCGATCTCGTGAAGGAACATGGAGATGAGATGGAGATCGAGTGGCTCCACCGCGACCTGCGGTACGGCGAGAAGCTGGCCACACCCGACGTGACAATTGCGGACCTCATCGGCGACATCGACCCGATCAAGGCAGCATCGCAGCGGCTACATTACTCACATGAGGGAGCTATCCACTTCGGGATTATCCCTCGCACGAACCGCGGCATCTTTGCCATCAACGAGCTGCCCGACCTCCAGCCGAGAATCCAAGTTGGACTCTTCAACATCATGGAGGAAAAGGATATCCAGATCCGCGGCTTCAACGTGCGGATTCCTCTCGACGTGATGATAGTATTCACGGCAAACCCGGAAGACTACACGAATCGCGGGAATATCATCACACCATTGAAGGATCGAATCGATTCGCAGATTCTTACTCATTATCCACGTACGCTCGAGGACGCCATTCGGATCACAGAACAGGAAGCTGTCATTCATCGCGACGGCCGAGGGATTCTCATCCCCCGGTATTTCCGTGAGATCGTGGAGCAAATTGCCTTCGAGGCACGCAAAAATGAATTTGTGGACCAGAAGTCAGGGGTAAGTGCACGCCTGACTATCTCTGCGATGGAGAACCTTGTCAGCAACGCCGAACGCCGTGCAATCCTTGTAAACGACCCCTGCGTTGTACCGAGAATCTGCGACCTTCCCCACGTTCTCCCCGGGATGACGGGAAAAATCGAACTCGTCTTTGAGGGCGAGCAGGAAGGCGCGGTAAAAGTCAGCAAAGCACTCATCGGGAAGGCAGTGCGTGAAGTGTTTCGAAAATATTTCCCCGATCCACTGAAGAAACACCCACGACCCTCGCCCGAAGGCAGATCTCCCGAAGACGTTGAGTACGGAAAGATCATTCAGTGGTTTGAAGCAGGAAACAAAATCGAGATCGCCGACGACATGCCCCTTGAAGCATACTACAGGGAATTGGACCGAGTGAAAGGATTGAGGGAAAGTACAAAGAAGCATCTGAAACTCTCCGAAGACAACCGTTATGAGCTTCCGTCGGCAATGGAATTTGTCCTCGACGGCTTGCACCAGAATTCGAAAATCGCGAAAGATGAAGTCGATCATGTGACGTCCTATAAAGACTTGGTCGGCAGCATTTTCTTCAGCAGGGAAAAGGGTACTGAGGAAGAATACTAAGCGATGGTCAATCGTGTATTTGCGCATGAAACCGCGGCGATCCTCTTGAATTTTTACGTCTGATCTCATATGCGCTTCCGTTACTCCAAATGGACCCCCGACTCGATGACCGATGAGCAGCGACTGCAGTCGCTCGTATCGCTGTTTAGCTATGTCATGCTCCAGACAAGCGGTGACGTTGAAGAAGCCATCGAGTGGCTAAAGCAACTTGCTCAGGAGTACGGACTCTTTGATGAAAACATGACCCTCGAAGATCTCGTCAACAAGCTGAAGGAAATGGGAATCATCGAAGATGCGAAAGATATGGTGGTTCTCACGACAAAGGGGATTCAGCGGATTCGTCAGGATGCGCTTCGTGAAATTTTCACATCCCTGAAGAAGAGCCCGACAGGCTTCCACGAGACTCCATATACAGGTACTGGGGTTGACCGGCTCAGCGAGACGAAGAAATGGAAGTTCGGCGACCTCCCGACAAACATCGACTTGACTTCAACCCTTACAAACGCTTTCAAGCGCGACGGCATCGAAGATTTTACACTGCGCGAAGAAGACCTTGAAGTCTACGAGACTGAACACATGACATCCTGTGCGACAGTGGTGATGCTCGATATCAGCCACAGCATGATTCTCTACGGAGAGGATCGGATCACCCCTGCAAAGCAGGTCGCGCTTGCCCTTGCCGAGCTCGTGATGCAGAAGTTCCCTCGCGATTACCTTGCTCTTGTCGTCTTCGGGGACGACGCGAAGGTTGTGAGCATCACTGAGCTGCCCTTCCTCAATGTCGGGCCGTACCATACGAACACGAAAGCCGGCTTGCAATTGGCTCGGAATCTCCTCCGCCGCCGCGGAAACATCAACAAACAAATCTTCATGGTCACAGACGGGAAACCTTCCGCGATCTTTGACAGCAACGGACGGCTGTACAAGAATTCCTTTGGCCTCGATCCTCGCATCGTGAACAAGACGCTCGACGAGGCTGTCGCGTGCCGGCGAGAAAAAATCATCATAAGCACCTTCATGGTCGCGCATGATCCCTACCTCATCGACTTCGTTGAAGAACTCACGAAGGCAAACCGCGGTCGCGCTTATTACTCTTCCCTCGCAAATCTCGGTGAATACGTCTTCGTCGACTACATCAGAAACCGACGGAAGCGTTTCAACGCCGAGTTCTGATTCACCCTGACCTATTTGTCTTTTCCTATTGCTTGAAATTGAGGGGAAAAATGTGCATTATTCAAGGCGCAAAATCAAAACTATGCCTCTTCCTACTCACGTGAGCAGCAAGATGGTCAGATGAAGCATTTGTCGACTCTGAAAACTTTTGCCGATCTATGACGCTTCAATTCCACGATACGAAGGACGTCGATTGGGAGCAGATCCTTCAACTCCAACGCAGCGCGCCCTGGTCTAAGCATCGGTCACTGGAACAGCTAAAGAAAGCGATTGACCATTCCCAGCTCCTCATCACCGCATGGGAGGATGGTAAGCTAATTGCCTGTGCACGAGTGCTGACCGATTACGTCTACCGTGCAGTTGTCTTTGATGTCATAGTTCATTCAGGTTTCCAGGGTAAAGGGATCGGACGTGAACTCATGCGCCAAGTGATTGAGCATCCGTCGCTCAGAGAAGTTGAATATCTATTTCTCTACACACAGGACAAGGAAGAATTCTACCGTCGAATCGGATGGGACGAATATTCAGGGAAATCTTTTCGCTTCATGAACAAGCGCTCACCAAATTTGCCTGCGAAGTGATCCGATGATCCTCATCATCCCGTCCATTGACATCAAAGATGGAAGGTGCGTACGTCTCGTTCGGGGTGTACCTGGGACTGAGAAGGTGTACTCCGATGATCCTCTGCAAATGGCAATCCTGTGGCGCGGTGAGAATGCGAAGATGCTTCATGTCGTGGATCTTAATGGTGCGCTCGAAGGCGAGATGAAAAACCTTGAGGTCATTAAGAAGATCATCCAGACTGTGGATATTCCTATACAAATTGGCGGGGGGATCCAAACGTACGATCTGGCAAAAGAAATCTTCCGAGCCGGCGCAGGACGAGTGGTGATCTCACCAGCAACGCTCGGCGATCCTGAGCTCATCAAGCGACTCATCTTGGAATTCGGTCCGCGGAAGATCATCATCTCGATCGACACCGACAACAATAATGCGCAAGCAGGAGGGCAACAAGGAAACTCAGGACCGACAGCAGTCTCTTTCGGCCTGACCGTGAAGGTCCTCGGCGTCGAGCGTGTCCTCTATATGGACATCTCTCGTGACGGCACCATGGCTGGCCCAGATTTCCCTGCTATCAAAGAATTTGCTCTGAAAACAGGGCTGAAAGTCACGGCGTCGGGCGGCATAAGCGGATATCAAGATTTGAGAAGGATGCAGGAGCTTGAACCTTATGGCGTGGACTCTGTAATTATTGGCCGCGCGCTCTATGACAATAGGTTCCCCTGTCAAGAACTCTGGCGAAGATGCGAGGTTGAACTAGAAGACCTTGGCCCAACAAGACGGGTATAACAGATAAACAACAGCCGAAGCGGTCTGCAATCGGAAAACAAAAGAGTTAGGATTCCTATGGCCAAAGTGGCGATTCTCCTCGGGAGTGAGTCGGACAAAGAAGTAATGCAGCACTGCGTGAAGTACCTGAAGTGGTTTGGGATCGACTTCGAAATGAAAGTCCTCTCAGCACACAGAACCCCAGATGCCACTGCACAGTTCGCGAAGACGGCTGAACAGAGCGGCTTTTCGCTTGTAATCGCTGCTGCCGGGATGGCAGCACATTTGCCCGGCGTTATCGCAGCGAACACAATCCTTCCAGTCATTGGGGTGCCGCTCGCCTCGTCAGAGTTGCGGGGTGTTGACGCACTCTATTCTATCGTGCAGATGCCGCCTGGAATTCCTGTGGCGACGGTCGCCATCGGTACAGCGGGAGCAAAGAATGCTGCAGTCCTCGCCGCAGAAATCATCGCTTTGACTGACAAAAAGCTGAGGAAAAGGCTGGAAGAATTTCGAAAACGTGGATCGAAAATCCAATGATCAAATTCCTAGTCATCGGTCACTTGTGTGTCGATGTTTTTGGTGACAAAGAGACACCGACTACTGATGAACTTGCCAGTGCCATGCACTGGGGCGGGATTTTTTTCTCGCTCGCGACGCTCGCAAACCTCGCTGATGATGCAGTAATCTTCCCGGTCTTCGGCGTGGGAACAAAAGAATACGAGCCCTTTCTCGAGAGAATTCGGCTCTACCCGAACGTTGATATCTCTGGAATCTTCCGTCTTCCCGGACCGACGAATAAGGTGTATTTGCGGTACGAAAACGGCGAGAAGCGGATTGAATGCTCAAAACCCATCGCGCCACCAATCCCGTTTGAGAAAATCGAGCCATACCTCAAGGCGGATGCGATCCTCGTGAACATGATCTCCGGCTTTGATGTTACAGTTGACACTCTGAGTTCTCTGCGGATGGTTACTCAACCTAACCAGACGTTCCTCCATCTGGACATTCACAGTCTGACACTTGGTGTCGATGGGCAGCATCGACGTTTCCCTCGCCCGCTCGAAACGTGGCGCCGATGGTGTTACCTCGCGGACACTGTACAGATGAACGAGGAGGAGGCAAAGGTCCTTCCGCTCGAGTACCTCCAAGAAGAAGGCCTTGCAAAACAGATTCTCTCACTTGGCTTGCGTGGATTTGTTCTCACACGAGGAGCGCGTGGCGTTACAGCCTGGGCCCAAGAGCATAAGAAAATTTCACGATCGGACTTCCCACCCGTGCCAGTCGAAAATAAGGTAGACCCCACTGGGTGTGGGGATGTTTTCGCTGCGGCATTTTGCTACCATATTGCGCGCAGTCATGACGTTCCCGCAGCAGCGGACTTTGCAAATCGAATCGCCTCAATGAATGTCGGATATGTCGGATCTGACGGAATCGATACTATCTCCGAGACTCGGAAGCGGGTGGAAGAGGCAAGGTAGGGGATTCTCATCGGCTTTCAAGTTCGTAAATTATCATTGTTTCCATTACCGAAAATTCTCGCTAGCTTGGTAAAGGTACGTATCCCGTGAAGAGAACTCATAGCAGAAAAGCTGTCGCGCTACCAGTTCTAGATGAGAGATTGTGATGAGCATGGGAATGAAGAGGATCCTTGTTACAGGTGCAAATGGACTTCTGGGGCAGCAGCTCGCTCATCTCTTGGCGCAAGAGTCGAAGTACGAGCTCCTGCTGACATCCCACCAACCCTCTTTCTATCTCAACCACCGACCACTCCTCGACTACACGCAGCTTGATATTACCTCAAAGAGTGACGTGAAAAGTCTAGTAACGAGTTTTCGGGCTGACGTCATCATCAACGCAGCGGCAATGACAAACGTCGATGCCTGCGAGACACAGCGTGAGCTGGCATGGAAAATCAACGTCCACGGAGTGGAGAACCTCGTCGACGTCGCGAGAACCCTCGGGGCGAAAATAATCCACCTCTCCACTGACTATGTCTTCGACGGCGTCCGGGGTCCCTACACAGAGGATGATCGACCGAATCCCATCAATTACTATGGGAAGACGAAACTTGCCAGCGAGAATGTTGTCCGCACAGGAGATGCACGTTACACGATTGTTAGAACCATCGTCGTTTATGGCACTGGCAAGAATGTGAAGCAGAACTTTGCCCTCTGGGTAATTGAGAACTTGAGAAACCGGAGGCCGATCAAAGCCGCAATAGACCAAGTGAGCAACCCCACAAACGTCCACGATCTTGCATTTGGTATCCTACGGATTGTTGAACAGGAGGCCGAAGGCATTTACCACCTGAGTGGCTCAGAACGTCTCAGCCGATTTCAATTTGCACAGAAGATCGCAGAGGTTTTCGAACTAGATGCGAGCCTCATCGTGGGGGTGAAATCCAACGAGCTGCTCCAAGCGGCTCGGCGTCCGCTGAGCACCGGCTTTATCACACTGAAAGTGGAGACAGAGCTTGGTGTCCAGCCCTGCGATGCGAATCGGGGGCTTATGATGCTAAAACGGGACTTGCAGAAAGCGAAGGCGAGAATTACGAATCTATTTGGAAAAAACTAAAGTCTGGTGTGTTTCTATCAAAACAAGTATTCAAAAGAGTTCGAACGAATAGTATGCTTGATCTAAAATACATTCGAGAGAATCCAGAGGCTGTGCGGGTGGCTGCTCGGAATAAGGGAGAGATTGATAATGTTGATATTATCCTGCGCCTGGATGAGGAACGAAGAACATTTCTTCAGAAAGGTGAACTACTGAAGAACCGCCGCAACGTCGCTTCCGAAGAAATTGGAAAGTTAAAGAAATCAAACAAGGATGCGACGGCTCTCATAGCCGAGATGAAAGACGCGGCGAGCGAAATCAAGAAGATTGATGAACGGCTTCTTACCGTGGAAACAGAGCTCGACCGATTACTGCTCATGGTTCCCAATATCCCGCACTCCTCGGTGCCAGTCGGGAAGACACCATCGAACAATGTAGAGGTGCGGCGCTGGAGTGGTGACGGTTCAATTATCGGTTTCGCTGACAAGAAGTCATTCGACTTTGAATTAAGGGACCATGTGAATCTCGGCAAGAAACTCGGCATTCTCGACTTTGACCGTGCCGCGAAGATTAGCGGCAGCGCCTTCCCGCTTTACCTCGGCAAGGGTGCTACTCTTGAGCGAGCACTTATCAACTTTATGGTTGAGTTGCATCTGCAAAAGCACGGGTACACAGAGGTGTTTCCACCATTCTTGGTTAACCGGAAATCGATGATAGCGACAGGGCAACTTCCCAAGCTCGAAGACGACATGTACAACATCGGCTCAGACGACCTCTTCCCGATCCCGACAGCCGAAGTCCCGGTGACGAATATTCATCGGGATGAGATTCTTCGTTACGAGGACTTGCCCATTAAGTACGTCGCGTACTCGGCTTGTTTTCGTCGGGAGGCCGGTTCCTATGGGAAGGAAACGAAGGGTTTTCTCCGTGTTCATCAGTTCAACAAGGTGGAGATGGTCAAATTTGTTGCTCCTGAAACTTCCTACGATGAATTGGAGTTGCTAGTAAAAGATGCTGAAGACGTGCTTCAACACCTGAACATTCCTTACCGCGTTGTGGAACTCTGCACGGGTGATCTCAGTTTTTCAGCAGCGAAGTGTTACGATATCGATGTTTGGGCTCCAGCCGAGACTGCGCGGGAGGGCTGGCTGGAGGCCTCAAGCTGCAGCAATTTCGAGAGCTTTCAGGCAAGGCGCGCAAACATTCGCTTTAAACGGGATGCCAAGTCCAAGCCGGAGTTTGTGCATACCCTTAACGGGTCCGGGCTTGCAACGTCGCGATTGATGGTCGCTTTATTGGAAAACTACCAGACGCCTGAAGGAAAAGTGATTGTGCCCAAAGCCTTGCATAAGTACACAGGGTTTGAGGTGATTGGAT
>CAYHSB010000077.1:0-7715 GCA_964359185.1 uncultured Chitinophagales bacterium | reverse complement strand
TCGTGATGGCTGGCACGGAGCGAGCCCTCGAGCGAAGTTATTGAGAGGCCCAATCGGTATTTACGGTTGGGCTTTTCATTTTCAAAACAGGGGGAAGAAAAGAAGGGTCACTCGACCTTAGCTATTCCTCTCTGTGAGGTTAGTACTTGACCTCTAGCCAGCTTTCCTGAGTGCTTCGGCCCCACTTACAATCTCGAGCAGTTCTTTCGTGATGGCCGCTTGCCTTGCCTTGTTATACTGAAGTTGCAATAGCTCGATAAGCTCGTTTGCATTTTCTGTCGCATTGTCCATTGCAGTCATCCGTGCGCCTTGCTCGGCTGCATTCGATTCGAGCAGGATTCGCCACATCTGAAAATTCAGGTGCTTGGGAATCAGGGCATTGATGAGATCGCCGGCGTTCGGTTCATAAATATAGTCCACCTGTGCTTGAAGTCTCCGCTCATCAGGCGGAGGAGACATTTCCTCTGGTGGAATCGGGAGAAGCTGCTCGATCACTATGCTCTGTCGAAGGACGGATTTAAACTCGTTGTAGATGACTTCGACCTTATCGATATCTCGAAGAATGTATGCGTCAACAACTTCTCGGATGATTTGTTGAGCATGATGGAAGTTGAGATGAGTGAAAATTCCAACGTGCTTTGCGGTGACCTCGAGATAGTGCTTCGAGAAGAAATCATAACCTTTCTTCCCCACAGGGATGATTCTCACCTTCTTTGCTTCATGGAATTCCTTATAGACGGTCCCGAGCTGCGTCATCCCAGCGCGAATGATATTTGCATTGAAAGCACCACAGAGCCCTCGGTCAGAGGTGACAATGATCAATGCGGCCTGCTTTACATCGCGCGGAACAAGAAGAGGATGGAGAGTTGGGTCGACCTTTGTTACGAGGTGACGAAGGAGGTCATTCATCTTCCTCGCGTATGGGCGTGCTGCGAAGATGTTCTCTTGCGCTCGGCGTAGTTTCGCAGCTGCAACCATTTTCATGGCTTTTGTAATCTGCTGCGTGCTCCGTACGCTACTGATCCGTCTCCGTATTTCACGAAGCGTGGCCATCGTGGCTCAATGTTTGAATGAAGCGAGAAACTCCTTTGCAATTCCATGGAGCTTCGCCGTCAAAGCCTCATCGAGATCTTTCTTCTGGACAATCGTCTCGAGGAGATCCTGATGCTTTCTCTCCATCATCTCGAGGAATTCTTCCTCGAATCGCCGGACATGCTCGATAGGAATCCCATCGAGATAGCCACTTGTGCCGATAAAGATGCCAGCAATTTGCTTCTCAACGGGTATTGGCACGAACTGTCCCTGCTTGAGGAGTTCGACGAGGCGAGAACCACGCGTGAGGAGTGCCTGAGTCGTTTTGTCGAGGTCAGAACCGAATCGAGCGAAGGCCTCTAACTCCCGGTACTGAGCAAGGTCGAGGCGCAGCCGACCTGCAACCCGCTTCATTGCCTTGATTTGTGCGTTCCCACCGACGCGGGAGACAGAAATACCGACGTTGATTGCCGGTCTAATTCCGGCGTTAAACAACGACGGCTCAAGATAGATCTGGCCATCAGTGATGGAGATGACGTTCGTCGGTATGTACGCCGAGACGTCCCCTGCTTGCGTCTCGATGATCGGGAGTGCCGTCAGACTTCCACCGCCGAGTTCATCGCTGAGCTTCGATGCGCGTTCCAGAAGGCGAGAGTGGAGGTAAAAAATGTCACCAGGATAGGCCTCCCGTCCTGGCGGACGACGGAGCAAGAGGGAAACCTGTCGGTACGCTTGGGCGTGTTTCGATAGGTCATCATAAATCGCGACAGCGTGCCTCCCACTATCGCGGAAGAACTCACCGAGCGTGGCGCCGGCATACGGTGCGATATACTGCATCGGGGATGGATCGCTTGCATTTGCCGCGATCACCGTTGTGTACTCCATCGCCCCATATTCTTCCAACTTGCTGACCACTTGCGCAACGGTGGAACCCTTCTGACCAATCGCGACGTATATACAATGCATCGGAGCAACGCCATCGCGCTTCGCGTTTTCAGTGTGTGTATATCGCTGATTGATGATCGTATCAATGGCAATCGCAGTCTTTCCGGTTTGTCGATCTCCAATAATGAGCTCACGCTGGCCTCGTCCAATGGGGATCATTGCGTCAATCGCCTTGATACCTGTTTGAAGAGGCTCCTTCACTGGCTGACGGAAAATCACACCGAGAGCTTTTCGTTCGATAGGCATATGTTTCTCTACCCTAATCAGGCCGCGGCCATCGAGTGGCTGACCCAAGGGGTTGATCACACGACCAAGCATCTGTTCTCCGACGGGCATCGAGGCGAGGCGCCCTGTCCGCTTGACAACATCGCCCTCTTTGATGAGCGTGCTTTCGCCAAACAGGATACACCCGACGTTGTCTTCTTCGAGATTCAGGACCAGGCCGAAGACACCATTGGGAAATTCAACGAGCTCACTTGCCATCACCTTGGACAAGCCATAGACCCGTGCAATACCGTCCCCCACTTGCAAGACAGTACCAACGTCGTAGATATCGACTTCTTTTTCAAATCCTGAAAGCTGCTTCCGTAGTATTGTCGAAACCTCATCTGGTCTTACATCTGCCATAATCTCTCCTCCAGCATTCTTCTTTCTTTAATCCTTTATGAGTGTTTTCCAGCATAGGTCCCTTCAAGGAACCTCTCCCGCAAGAGATCCAACTGATGAGCAAGAGTTGCATCCATGATTCTGTCGTCGAGACGAACGACGAACCCCCCAAGGACAGTTGGATCAAGACGAAAGCTGGGTACAACCTTCTTCCCTGTATAGCGCTCCAGTTGCTCCTTCAGCCGATTACTCTCTGTTTCCGTGAGTTGAACTGCGCTCGTGACCTCGACTCTCACGATGCCGCGTTTCTCATCGAGGAGGCGCGTGAACTGCTCGATGATGGCAAGGAGGTCACCCTCGCGATTTTTCTCAGTGAGCAAATTCAAGAACCTGAGCATAATCGGCCCGATTCTCTTGCCAAAGATTTCCCCAAGGACTCGCTTTTTCGTCTCTTTGTCGATCACTGGGCTTGCAAGAGCAACGCGGAGCTCGCGGTTCTCCCGCACCGTTTTCCCGATCATCTCAGCATCATGGGTTGTCTCCTCAAGATGGTGTTCTTCCTCTGCGGACTGGAGCAATGCTATGGCGTATCGGTGAGCAACGCGGTAGCTACTCATCGTTTTCCTTCTCTCCCTCTCACTCAATTCTTTGGAAGTTCACGGAGGAAATCCTCGACAACCTTCCGATGGTGGCGTTCGTCGAGTTCCTCTCCAAGAATTTTGCTTGCAACCTGGATCGCCAAATCGACGACCTCCCGTCGAAGTTCAGCCAGTGCAACCTCTTTCTCACGCTGAATTTCCTCTTTCGCTTGTTCGATCATCCTCCGGGAGCTTGCATTCGCCTTCTCAAGGATTTCGTTCTTCAGCTTCTCAGCAACCGCGCGGCCTTCTCTGATGACTTGATGTGCCTGGTCTTCCGCACGCTGAAGATTTGTTCGGTTCTCTTCGAGGAGTCGTTCGGCTTCCTCCTTTGCCTTCTCTGCTCGCTCAAGAGATGACTGGATTTTCTCCTCCCGAGACTGAAGCGCGTTCAACAATGGTTTCCATGCAATTTTCCTAAGCAGAAAAAGCAGGATAAGAAACGTAATAGCAGTCCAGATGATCAAGCCCGGATTGAGATCCAGCATAGAGGTCCTCGCTCAGCTTTTGAATGCAAGGATAATGCAGATAACTTCTGCAAAGAGTGTGACTCCTTCAATGAGTGCAGCAGAGATAATCATTGAAGTTCGCAGATCACCCGCCGCTTCGGGTTGCCGTCCGCTGGCCTCCATTGTAGCAGCAGCGAGTTTACCTATTCCGTATCCGGCGCCGATCACTGCAAGTGCGGCTCCAATTCCAGCAGCGAGATGCGCAAAAGCAAATTGAGACATTGATTCCTCCAGGATTGATGATGAGAATACTGCATAAGTTAAGATTCAATGTTCCTGATGCACAGCTAAACTCACAAAGAGCGACGACAGCATAGTAAAAACGTATGCTTGCAACAAGGCGATGAAAATCTCAAGGAGATTGATGAAAAGTGCAAAGGCGATCGACACCGGGGCGACCGCAACTGATTGAAATATAAAGATGAGCGAAATCAAAGAAAGGATCACAATATGCCCCGCCGTCATGTTCGCAAAAAGACGGATGCAGAGAGCAAACGGTTTTGTGAATAGACCGATGAACTCTACGACGATCATGACAGGGAGAACAAAGATCGGGACCCCGTGCGGCACGAGTCCCTTGAAGTATCCGATGAAACCGTTCTTCATGATTCCAGCCGCCTGAATGAAGAGAAATGAGATGATTGCCAAACCCGCTGTCACGCTCACATTGCCAGTCGCGCTGGAACCGTACGGCACCAATCCAAGCAAGTTGCAAACAAGGATGAAGAAGAAAAGCGTTAGGAAGAAGGGTAAGAAGCGTAGGCCCTCTTTGCCGATTGTTGGAAGCACAACCTCATCACGAATAAACACAATGACAACTTCAATGAGATTTCCAAACCCTTGTGGGACAGGGCGTGAAGCGTTTTTCCTCCCCGCTGTGCCGAGGAGAAGCAGGAGAAGTAAAGCAGCAAGCCAGAGAAAAAAGACATGTTTCGTAACCGAAAGATTGATTGTCAGTCCGAATAGATGTATTGGCGCAAACTGAGGCAAGTGGATCGTTCCAAATGGTTCGAGGTCAAGTTCGTGCGAGTCGGCTAGGTGGGGGAGAATCCAATTGCTTCCTCCGCTTCCAGAGTGCGCGGCGTGTTTTTCCGCGGTAGTCTGTGCTGCGCTGATTGTGTCCTGGACAATGTGCGTCTCTTGAGATGTCAATGAATCCTCAGGGGAATGCCCAATCAGCCCAGTAGGAACTGCGGGAATTCCCCAAACGGTTCCTTTCAGACATCCAGCGAAGAGAATCACTATTCCCAGAAGTCTCATTAAAGGTTCTTCTTCACAGAAAGTTTCTTGTTCACGAATAGAATTTCTAAGATGACAAAGAGAAAGTAAAAAAAGAAGAGTGAAACAGTGAGACTGTACAGGTGGAAGTGAAATACCTTAATGAGAATGACAACGGCGGCGGCGATGAGGAATAGACGGACGCCCATTCCCCCAAGGATCACCTTTAGAAAAGTGACGTTCGACTTGTCGAATGCATACTCAATCGAGAAATATCCCGCGAGGACGTTTAGGAAACCGATCAGACCTCCGGCAATGAATCCCGCCGTGACTTCCCCATCTCCAATCCTGTACAGCGGATACACAGACAGCAGCCCAATGAAAAAGAGCAGAACAACAATCTTCCTCGGAAACGCGAGATCAAACTTCATTCCTTAGTCTTCTTTCCGAGTGTTTGCTTTTCCTTCTGTTTTTTGTCAAGCTCGATGACGATTCTGATAAAATTGTAGAGTCCCGCGGCTGCACCGATGAATGCACCGAGCACCATTAACCAGGGCGTGGTGTTCAGGACCTGGTCCAGCCATCGGCCGATGAAAAAACAAATAACAATAGTGGCAGCGAGCTGTATACCTAAACCGAGGTACGGACCTACATCTCGATAGGTCTTCGCGAGGGATCCAAATCCTGAGGAAGGAGACTTCTCCGCTCTACGAGTCTGTCGATCCCGATGAGAATCGGGATCGACGACCTGCGGAGTATCTTCATCGTGGGAGTCCATGCGTCGGATTGCACCATCTCAATACTTCGCGTCGTGCGCTGCTGGCTTAGCATCGGTCATCGTGCATTTTCCATCGAAGATGGCACCTTCGTCAATGACAAGTTTCGCCGCTCGAATGTCACCCTTCACAACAGCCTTCGCTTCAAAGACGAGCTTTTCGCCTGCCATGACGGTTCCCTTGAGCTTTCCACCAATTGTGATATTCTTTGCGACGACATTCCCCTCAATGTCACCAGTGCTTCCTACGGCCAGACTTTCGCCTGCGCTGATTTCTCCAATCATCTTCCCATCGATGCGGATACTCCCTTGACTCTTGATTTTTCCATCAACACTTGTTCCGGCCGCGATGAAGTTCAGTTCCTTGAGAGAGTCATTCTTAATCGCCACGCTTTCCCTCCTTAGTAAAGGTGGAAGTTGAGGACGTAATCGCTGGGATCCCGTGCAACACCGTCTTTCCAGACTTCGAAATGGAGATGGGGTCCATGGCTCATCGCCCCTGTGTTCCCGAGAAGAGCGATTGGTTCTCCATGCTTTACAAACGTGTTCGCAGTTTTCAACAAGGATTGATTGTGCTTATAGAATGTGAAATATTCTCCCCCATGTGCAATTATCATCATGTTGCCCGCATCATAGGTCCATCCAGCAAAAAGAATATACCCATCGGCTGCTGCCACGATCGGCGAACCTTGCCTCCCCGCGATGTCGATGCCAACGTGTCCCCGAGACAGCTCGAAGCCACGCGTGACGTAGCCGCTCGCAGGCAAGCGCAGTGGTAAACTCTTTCGAAATGATTCCATGCTCGCGGTGGAAAGCGCAATAGGTGCGCGTGTTTCGCTCGAAGAAAAAAGGCGCCCCAGTGTCTCCTCCGTCGCATACGGAAGATCCTCAACTTTCCCTTTCTCAAGCACAGTTGGCTGAGCTTTCTCTTGGTTCGTTTTCGTTTGTGTGGTCGTGATCGAACTTGTCCCACTTCCAGTCAGCTCTGAACCTAATGCTTGCCGAAGTTTAGCATTGTAACGCTGAAGGACCTCAACCTCCGCAACGATGCGGCTCATTTGCTCTTGAAGGGCAGTGACCTGTTTTCCATACCTCCGCTCAAGCTCCGGATTCTTGACGGGAATCCAGACCCCAAGCGGCGTCCACTTCAGAAGAAACACCGTGACCACCCCCACTGCAACTGTATAGAGAAGCAGGGAGACCGCTAGGCCCCATAGGGCGATGCGGAAGCTCCGTGATTTCCCCGCATCCTCGTGGGGTAACAGGACGATGTTGTAATTCCAGCGGTTCTTCTTACGTCGGAGTCGCTCCGTCGGCATGGCACGTTTCTGACGCGTAGTTGTGAAAAATGCACAAAAAGATACCCAAAATTCATTAGAAAGTCAACTTTGCCCTCAGAGTTGATATCCACCACGAGCTACTTGACCATGTACATTGGGTTGGGAAGCTTCAACGCTTTTTCTGCGTACCCTCCAGCGAAGTCGCTCTCCTGGTCGCCGATGTTGGCGATGATGTAGTATCCTCTCTCTGTGATTTCCTTTCTCACTCTCGACTTGTAAACACTCGCCGGTTCATGGCTGTTCTCCGGTCTCATATATAAGCTGTCCCAGCGTACATAGCCAGCCTGCGTCAGGTTTACTGTCAGAGGTGCCCTCAGGTCTTCAGTGATACCAGTGATAAAAAAAACAGCAAGATTTTTTGACTTGACCCATTTGTAGAGTAATAATGTTGGGAGGATCGGAGACGCTTGAGCTTTCTTTATCCACTCGCGATATGTTGACACAGAGTATCCAAAGTCCAACGATAGTTCATATTGTAAATGGGAGAGAGAGGTCTCGTCGATGTCTAGCACGATCGCGTTCTGTCTAGAAGAATCAAGATGTTCTCCGATATATTGTTCCGCTTCAGAGGTGACTTTGCTGATGTCTTCCATGTACTGCTCTGAAGTCACATACTCTTTGACTTCCTGCTTACACAGCGCGAGATTTCTGG
>CAYHSB010000076.1:0-7801 GCA_964359185.1 uncultured Chitinophagales bacterium | reverse complement strand
CCTTGGTGGCTGCGTCCCCGTCTGCACTCTTATCGGGTGGAGCAGGCTCCTCGCCACCTTCAACACGCTCCTCCTCTTGTTGGGGGGCGAGTTCCATCTCCTCGTCCACCGCTTCCTCAAGAAGGGGATTCAGGTCGAGTTCAGTCTTAATGCGCTGTTCAAGAGCGAGGACGGGGAGCTGCAATAACTTGAGATACTGAACTTGCTGCGGAGAGAGTTTAAGTTGAAGACGCTGCTGCTGCGAGATGTTTAACTGCGGTGCCATAGTTTCGACTGCACGTTCGGTAAGCCTCGTATCCTGTTCAGAACGTAGAACGCATTGTTTTGCATCACGAAATTAAGGAATAGTTTTGAAAGAAGAAAGCAAATTCAGAGCCTAACGAACATCTTCCCAGGAAGTTGTCTTACAAGACTCTTAAATTCGAGGCTCAGGAGATTTACGAGTGCATCGGAAGTAGCGAGCGCTGTTTGTGCAGCGATGGTATCAATATGAAGAGGTTCTGTTCCAAGACAATCGAGGAGGCGTTTCTCAAATAGTGAGAGAGGAGATTCAATTTTTTTCTCCTCTCTTTTGAGGAGAGGCCTAAGCTTCACCTGGAGTTCACTCACAATATCTTCCACCCGCTGGACGAGCTTTGCCCTGCCCTCCTTGATTAGTCGGTTTGTCCCGCTGCTCCTGATTTCTGTGATGGGCCCGGGTATGGCAAACACCTCACGATTCTGGTCGAGCGCCGTGTTCGCGGTGATCATCGCACCTCCTGACTCGGTCGTTTCCACGATGAGTGTCCCGAGCGCAAACCCGCTGATGATGCGATTCCGGCGGGGGAAGTTCACCGCATCTGGTCTTGCACCCATCTCAAATTCGGAGAGAATTGCTCCACGGCGGCTGATTTTTTCCGCGAGTCTCTTATTCTCAGGTGGGTAAATAATGTCGATCCCGGACCCGATAACCGCAATCGTTCTACCTCCTGCCTTGAGCCCTGCGGTGTGTGCGACTGTGTCAATACCTCGTGCGAGACCGCTGACTATCGTCAGGCCCATCTCTGCAAGCTGCCCGCTGAACTTCTCGGCGACGATCTTTCCATACATCGTCGGAGCGCGAGTTCCGACGATCGCAATAGCGAGACTATCGCTCGGAATTATCGAGCCAAGCATGAAGAGAAATGGCGGAGGGTCGTAGATTTTCCTGAGAAGTTCTGGGTACTCATCATCCCAAAAAGTGATGATCCTTCCCTCCACTTTATTCAATCGCGAGAGCTGCTGGTCGGCGAACTTTCTTCCGTCACGGAAACGGACGATGTTCACAGCGGTCTTCTTATCAATTCCCCTAACCTTGATGAGCTCGCGGGCTGAGGAATGAAAAACGGCGGCAGGATCCTTAAAGTGAGATACAAGCGCACGAAGGCGGTTCGAGCCGACACCGGGCACTGCGGAAAGACTTAAGAGGTCTTTGATGTCGAACATACTTTGAGGGAGAAATGGTCATGCACTTACTTCGAGTCCGTCGACGACGGCGACAACGATTGAGTGAACAGGCACATCAGCTCGCTTCAAGATCTGCTGTGCCGATGCACCTTCCTGTATGACGAGGACGTTATCTCCGACTCCAGCATCGACGACATCGAGCGCAAGGATATCGCGTCCGACGAACGAACCGTCCAGATCAACGGGTTGAACAATGAGGATCTTGTAGCCCCGAAGCTTCTCATTCTTCTGGGTCGAAACGATTGTACCGACAACCTTACAGAGCAGCATGTGGAATCTTGAAATGAGGCCGAATGCTTTTTGAGATGTTAGCGATTTCAGGAAACAAAATCAAGACATCAAGTCATTCACCGAATATTGTTTATCTCACGTGCGAACCGTTCTGCAACAGTCTTTGCTTTCTCCTCGGTAGTAGCCTCGGCAATGATCCTGAGAATTGGCTCAGTGTTCGATTTTCGAATGTGAACCCAATAATCATCGAAATCTAACTTCAGCCCGTCGTCGGTATTCGGCTTTGTGCCGGAATGGCGACTTCTTATTTCGCTAAAAATCGCTTCGAGGGAATCCACTTTCGTTCTCACTTTCTTCTTCTCGATATGGTACTTGGGAAGGCTCTTCTTCAGACCAGACATCGTACCGCCGAACTCCAACAGGTGCTGAAGTGTTAGAGCAATCCCGACGAGAGCATCACGCCTGAGATGGGCCGCTGGGAGGATGACGCCCCCGCTCCCCTCGCCTCCAATAACGGCTCCCGTCTCCCTCATCTTCCGCACGACATTCAGCTCGCCCACCGGGGTTCGCACAACGCTTGCTCCGTAGGTCGAGGCAATATCGTCTACGGCGCGAGTCGTCGATATATTCACGCAAACTTTCAAGTGGCCTCGACCGCTCGCCTTCTCTTTTCCAAGGACGTACTTCACACATGATGCAATCGTGTATTCCTCACCGAACGGAGCACCTTCCTCTGTGATGAGAACAAGTCGGTCAGCATCTGGATCTACCGCGACGCCGAGATCAGCTTTTTCCTTGCGTACCATTTTGCACAGGTCGATGAGATGCTCAGGCAAAGGCTCAGGGTTGTGAGCGAATAGTCCGTTCGGTTCACAGTTCAATGGTATAACCTCGCACCCGAACTCCTGCAGGAGGCGCGGAACGACTACTCCACCTGCTCCGTTAACACAGTCAACCGCAACTCTGAATTTCCTTTGTCTCAGACCTGTGATGTCCAAATAGGGAAGAGCCAGCACGCTCGATAGGTGGAGATCGATATACGAGCTATCGAGCCGATACGTGCCAAGCTCATTCCACCCGACGTAGCCTCTTTTTCCTTCGTCCAGAGTTTCTTGCAACCTTTTGCTGGAGTCCTCATCGAAAAAAAGTCCGTCGCTTCCAAAGAGTTTGAGGCCGTTCCATTCCACAGGATTGTGACTAGCAGTAATTGAGATGCCACCTGCGGCTCTTGCTTTTTCCACCGCGAGCCCAATTGTTGGCGTCGGAGCAATTCCAAGAGCGATTACATCTATGCCCATCGAGAGGAGTGTAGAGGAGCTGAGGCTTGCAAGAATCTTCCCGGATGTCCGGCCATCTCGACCAAGAAGGATGGGGCCCCTGCCGCAGAATTCTCCGAAGGCCCGAGCGAAATCTACAACGATATCAGGAGTTAGGGAATCGCCAACGATCCCTCGCACGCCTGATATTCCTATTATCAATTTTGCCATTGCAAAGGAGGGAACAATAGTAGCAAAGTTGCTCACTAATGTAAAGAAGACAGCTCAGAGAATCAAGGTGGATTTTATCGCTGAGGAATTGGGAATCGTATCCTGCTGCCATACGTTCGCTTCAACTTGAATCTCAGGATTTAATTATGTAAGTTTTTGAGTGCTATTGCGTGAAAGGCCGCTCATGCATTTTAGTGATGAGGAGAAACGTGAGTTGCTTCGATTAGCCCGCAAGTCAGTTGAGCGCATTGTGCGCGGTCAGGATATGCCCGTTCCCGAAACGTCATCGCAGGTTCTCCAGGAACCCTGTGGTGCATTCGTCACGCTGACTGAGCATGGTCAGTTGCGAGGGTGCATCGGCTATACTGAAGCATCGAAGCCTCTCGCAGAGGTTGTGTGTGAAGTCGCAGCGAAAGCGGCAGTCGACGATCCTAGGTTTCCGCCCTTGTCTGAGGACGAGCTTGATCGCATCGAGCTTGATATCTCTGTGCTGTCACCGCTTGAGAAAGTATCCGACATCGAGAGTATTGAGGTTGGGAAGCATGGGCTTCTTCTGGAGAACGGGTATTTTCGCGGCTTGCTCCTTCCCCAGGTTGCGACGGAGTACAATTGGGACCGCGAAGCTTTTCTCCAAAACACATCCCGAAAAGCGGGCCTCCCTCTCGATGGATGGAAGGACAAAAACTCAACCCTGTACGCTTTTACTGCAGAGGTCTTTTCCGAAAGGGAATACAAAACTAGATTCTAATTCTGTCTGGAAAACATCGGAAAATGGGCACCAAGGGTTCCATACGAGAGTCGGCTGTGGCAGGGATGTTCTACCCACTCGATCGCTCCGTGCTGGAACGTGAAGTGGAGGCTTTGCTGAAACGGGTACAGGCGAAGACGATCAAAGGTGAGTTATGCGGTTTGATCTCTCCACATGCTGGGTATGTTTACTCAGGCTTTACAGCGGCAAACGGCTACAAGTTGCTCGAAGGCAAATCTATTACCACGGTGGTGATCATCGCTCCAAGTCATCGCGAATACTTCAGAGGTGTTTCCGTGTTTTCCGGTTACGCTTATCGCACCCCCCTGGGCATTCTGGAGGTGGATGAAGAAATGCGCTCGGAACTCCTTGACGAGGGCGGGGTGATTACCGCTTCGCTCGCCGGCCATCGCGATGAGCATGCTGTCGAAGTGCAGCTGCCATTCTTGCAGAAAGTCCTGCGAGATTTCAAAATACTTCCGATCGTTATGGGGGATCAGCGAAAAGAGTTTTGTGTATTGTTAGGAGAAAAGTTAGCGGGTGTGTTGAAAAGGAAAAGTGCACTCATTATTGCGAGTTCTGACCTCTCTCACTACTACCCATATGATATCGCTTGCAGACTGGACCAAATTGTCATCGACGACGTGCGAGATTTTGACGAGGAAAAGTTGCTAAAGGACTTGGAGACTCAGCGCGCAGAGGCGTGTGGGGGAGGACCGGTTGCCGCAATGCTCATCGCAGCGAAGAAACTTGGGGCTGACAACGTCGAAACGCTCCACTACTGCAACTCCGGCGACGTCACAGGCGACAAGGATGGTGTTGTGGGCTATCTCTCTGCTGCGGTTTTGAGGAGAAACTGATGGCCCGACGCCCGAGATCTGCGATTCGAAGGCCGATCCTCTCGGTCGTCGGTGCCGGGAGCGTCGGAACAGCTTTTGCGACGGCGCTCCATCGTCAAGGGTACGAGGTCGAATCGGTTATTAGTTCCAGTGTTGCCTCCGCAAGAAGGTTGGCCTCGAGAGTTAAGGCTCCCATCGTTTCTGATCGTCTCGAAGATATTTCTCCAAAGAGCGAAGTCGTTCTCATTACGACCCCTGACCAGTTCATTCCAGTGACGGCTCAAGGATTGGCGAAGATCGTACACCTTGATTTTTCGGCCACTGTTTTTCTTCACACCTCAGGAGCGCTCAGTAGTGACGCGCTCTCGCCCCTGAGAGAAAAAGGGGGACACGTCCTTTCTTTTCATCCGATTCAAATCTTCCCACGCGATACGAGACCCCAGCAAGTTGCCAGTCGACTCTCGGGGATCTATTTTGGCATTGAAGGAGACGAAGTGGGTATCGCGACTGGAAGAAGACTTGCGAAAGATCTTGGTAGTAAAACTCTTCTGATCCCAAGGGACCTCAAACCGCTCTACCATACTGCATGTGTCATCGCCTCAAACTATCTCATTGCTTTGCTGAGTCTCCTTGACGAAGTGTACGGCAAGCTTAAACTCGAAGAGCCGGCCTTCATGGAAGTGTTCAAGCCTCTTATCACTTCGACGATCGATGCTGTTAGGTCCTCTTCACCTCGCGACGCTCTCACTGGTCCTCTCGAAAGGGGAGACGTTGCAACCGTCCGTCTCCACTTGCGAGAGCTCAGCCGTACGCTCCCGTACCTCATTCCATTCTACACTGTCATGGGCATGGAGACAATTCGGCTTGCGATAAAGAAAGGGACTCTCACGACGAAACAGGCCGCAAAACTCCTCGACGCCATGAGCGGATATGTTCGAAAAGAGGCGACAGGTGAATTGATCTCGCACTATCAAGAGCACAGGAATTAATGGTCGATGGGACATGACGGTGGATTACCATACGCACACAAGACTCTGCAAGCACGGCGAGGGCACGGTAGAAGACTACGTCCGGAAAGCTATCGAGGTGGGACTGGACGAAGTGGGCTGTTCGGATCACTCACCCCTTCCCGATGGTTTCGATGGCGAGCACCGGATGACACTGGAGGAGTTCACAGAATTCTATCGACCTTGGGTGGATGAGGTTCGGGAGAAATTTGGGAAGAAAATCAAAGTGAAGTTTGGAATCGAAGCTGACTATCTCCCCGGCACTGAAGCCTTCACACGGAAATTTCTTAACGAGAATGACTTTGACTACGTCATCGGCTCGGTCCATTTCTTAGGAGATTTGGGAATCGATAGTCGAAAGAATGTTTACCGATACGATGGACAGGATGTGTACGAATTGTACGTACAGTACTTCGCCACACTCAAAAATGCCGCCGCGTCCGGTCTCTTCGACATCGTTGGCCACTGTGACGTTGTGAAAGTTTTCGGCTATCGTCCAGATCGAGACTATGATGACATCCTCCGGGACGCAATGAAGGCGATTAAGGGAAATGACCTCGTTGTGGAGATCAACACATCGGGTCTGAGGAAACCCGTTCGCGAAATTTATCCGAGCGAGAAGATCCTTGAGATAATACGCGAGATGAGGATCCCGTTGACACTCGGATCCGATTCGCACAGACCCGAAGACGTTGGGAGAGACTTCGATCTTGCATTGGAACTTGTGAGAAAGTTTGGGGATGGGAAGATTACTATCTTCGATAAGCGTAAGAGGCAAGAGGTGTCTATCTAAGGTTCAGGTCTGATGAAAGCACTCATCACATCGGGAGGCAGGGGAACGCGGCTGCGGCCAATAACGCATACGCAGAACAAGCACCTCATCCCAATCGCCAACAAGCCGATTCTGTACTATGCCATCGAGGCTGCGGTCGATGCCGGGATAAAAGAAATCGGGATTGTGCACACTGCGGATAGTCGAGAAGTGCCAGACTATGTAGGGGACGGTTCAAAGTGGGGTGCGAGAATTACTTACATCCAACAGGAAAGGCCTGGGGGATTAGCGCAGGTTGTAGGAATCTCTGAAGATTATATCCGCAAGGATAAGTTTGTTTTTTACCTTGGTGACAATATGATTGTTGGTGGGATCAAGAGATTTATTGATGAATTTGAGAAGAGCGGCTTCAACTGTTTCTTAACAGTCTCAAAAGTGAAAGACCCTGAACGGTTCGGTGTACCGGAAATTACGGATGGAAGAATTGTTGGAGTCGAGGAGAAGCCGAAGGTTCCTAAGAGCCAGTATGCGGTGGCAGGGATTTATTTCTACGACCACCATATTTTTGAGGCAGTGAAGAGCCTCAAGCCCAGTGCTCGCGGCGAGCTTGAGATTTCCGATGCACACCAATACCTCATTGACAAGGGGTACAAAGTTGGGTACACAGAGATTACTGGTTGGTGGAAGGATACTGGAAAGCCTTCAGACCTCCTGGAGGCAAACAGACTCGTTCTCGACAACCTTACTACTCGCCTTGAGGGCGCAGTGGATAAATTATCAGACGTCGCCGGCAAAGTGGTGATTGAGAAGGGTGCGAAGATCATCAACAGCAAGGTGCGTGGACCCGTGATTCTCGGAAAGGATTGTCTAATCGAAAACAGCTACATCGGTCCGTTCACATCCATCGGTGATCGGACTGAAGTGCGGAACAGTGAAGTTGAGTACAGCATCATCCTCCGAGACTGTAAAATCATCAGCGTGGGTATACGAATCGAAGGAAGCATCTTGGGGAACGATGTTGAAGTTGTTGATGCGGTGGGCAAACCCCATGTTCACCGATTCATGATTGGCGACCAGAGCAGGGTTGAGGTGGCGAAGTGAGCTAAGATGACTTGAGATTTGGGATGTGAGACATGGACAGAAGGCTTTGGAACGAACATGGAAAAGGGATATGAAAAACTAGTGCTCATCCAACTATTATTTACTAATCCCGCCACAAAAGAAGTGGCGGG
>CAYHSB010000075.1:0-7862 GCA_964359185.1 uncultured Chitinophagales bacterium | reverse complement strand
GAGTACGCTCTGTCCATCGGCAGTGAGCGAATACGGTAAACCTATTGAGGAGACTCCAGAATGAAACCGTTCAGGCTGCAAGTGATGGTTTGTGCTGGAACAGGGTGCGTATCAAACCATTCTTTTGAAATAAAAGATGCTCTTGACCGGGAAATCAAGAAGCACAACTTACAGAATGAAGCAGAGGTCGTGTTTACCGGTTGCAACGGGTTCTGTGGCGCGGGCCCCCTCGTGGTCGTGCAACCTGATGGCATATTCTACCAGCTGCTAAAGACGACAGACATCCCTCATCTCGTTGAGGAGCACCTCCTCAAAGGTAGACCAGTCAAGAAGTTGATGTACACACCTCCCGCGGAGAAGACTCCTATTCCGAGAATGTCGGACATCCCCTTCTTCGCCGACCAAATGCTTGTTGCATTGCGCAACCGCGGCATGATTGACCCCGAGAGAATTGACGACTACATCGCACGAGGCGGATACAGGGCGTTGGCGAAAGTCCTCACCTCAATGACACCGGACGAGGTGTTGGCAGAAATCAAAGCCTCCGGCCTGCGTGGAAGAGGCGGGGGTGGATTTCCGACGGGCGTGAAGTGGGAGTCGTGCAAGCGTGCACACGGCGATATCAAGTACGTCATCTGCAACGCCGATGAAGGCGACCCAGGCGCGTTCATGGATAGAAGTATCATCGAGGGTGATCCGCACTCTGTCATCGAAGGGATGATCATCGGCGCGTACGCCATCGAGAATGTCCATCAGGGATACATCTATGTTCGCATGGAGTACCCGCTCGCTATCAAGCGGTTCCAAATTGCTATCAAACAAGCGCGCGAATACGGACTTCTCGGAAAGAATATTTTTGACGCTGGATTTGATTTCGACATCGACGTCCGAAGAGGAGCTGGTGCCTTCGTCTGTGGCGAATCGACGGCGCTGATGGCATCGGTCGAAGGGAAACCTGGTGAGCCGCGAGCGAAGTACATTCACACTGTCGAACGCGGTTTGTGGGATCGGCCGACGTGTCTCAACAATGTTGAAACTTGGGTAAATGTTCCGCAGATCATCCTGAAGGGTGCGAAGTGGTTCTCCAGCATTGGAACTGGAGATGTGTCAGTTGACCCGTGGGGTGGAAGCAAAGGGACGAAGGTATTCTCGTTGGCAGGGAAAGTGAATAACACAGGTCTCGTTGAAGTGCCAATGGGGATAACTCTGCGTGACATCGTCTTCAAGGTTGGCGGCGGAATACGAGAAGGAAAGAGATTCAAAGCCGTTCAGACCGGTGGACCATCCGGCGGTTTCATCCCAGAAAGCTTGCTCGATTTACCGGTCGACTATGAAGAGCTGACGAAAGTCGGTTCGATGATGGGTTCGGGTGGAATGGTCGTGACGGACGAAGAGAACTGCATGGTTGATATGGCGAAGTATTTCCTGAGCTTCACGCAAGCAGAGTCGTGCGGAAAATGCACCCCCTGCCGTGAGGGAACGAAACGAATGCTTGATATCCTTGAGAGGATTACTATTGGCGAAGGAACCCAGGAAGATTTGGCGCTGCTTGAGGACCTTTCCAATGCCATCGTGGAATCATCGCTTTGTGCGCTCGGCGGCTCAGCACCGAATCCGGTCCTTACAACGTTGAAGTACTTCCGAGAAGAGTATGAAACGCACGTGAAAGAGAAGAAATGTCCAGCGCATGTATGCCGCAAGCTCAACAACTACAGTATTGACGAAAAGATCTGCCTGGAGATTGGCCACGGTTGCGATGTGTGCAAGAAGTACTGTCCGGATGGTGCAATCATTGGAGAGCGGAAGAAGGTGCATTACATCGACCCAATGAAGTGCGGGAAGTGCGGTGCCTGTTATGATGTCTGCAACTTCAAGGCAATCCTTGTTGCTTAACAAGCAGGAGAGCAAGCATGGTCACACTCAAGATTGACGGCAAAGAAGTTCAAGTTCCGGAGGAAACCCCGATACTGAAAGCGGCCGAGAAAGCAGGCATCTGGATACCGACCCTCTGCTACTCCGAGTTGTTTGAACCGTACGGTGTGTGCCGCTTGTGCGTGGTCGAAGCCGTGAGAGGGAAACGGAGCCGCGTCGTCACGTCGTGCAACTACCCCGTGCGGGAGGGAATCTCGGTTCTCACGGACTCCCCCAAGATTCAGTGGATACGGAAGACAATCATGGAGTTGATGCTCTCCCGCTGGCCCAACGTGAAAGTGGTGAGAGAGCTTGGAGAGCAACTGAGAGTTGAGAAGCCACGGTTCGTCAGTCTGGAGAGAGATGAGGCGGAGGATGCGTGCATTCTGTGCGGGAAGTGTGTGAACGTGTGCCGGGAAGTTGTTCAAGCGAACGTGCTTGGGTTCGCCTACCGTGGAATCAAGAGAGAGGTCGCCCTTCCGTTCGGCGTTCAGTCGGAGGCGTGTATCGTTTGCGGTGCATGTGCTCACGTCTGTCCGACGGGTCACATCAAAATGGTTCTCGAAGATTATAAAGGAAAGAAGCCTGAGTTCACACTTGGCCCGAAGACGGCAATCTACGTCCCGACCTTGCAGGCAGTTCCTCGTGTCCCCGTTATCGACACCAATTCTTGTATTCACTTCAAGACGGATGGATGCGACGTGTGCGCGAAGGTGTGTGAGCCAAATGCGATTAACTACGAGATGCAGGATGAGATCGTCGAGATCGATGTTGGCCAAATTCTGATTTCAACCGGCTTTGACCTCTTTGATGCGAGCGCCATGGCGCAGTATGGGTATGGAAGACTGGACAACGTGTACAGTTCCCTCGAATTTGAAATGATGCTAAATTCAACCGGCCCAACAAGTGGCATGGTCTCAACGAAAGATGGCAGAGAGCCTCGATCGGTCGCGATAATCCACTGTATTGGTTCCAGAGACATAAATCATCACCCGTACTGCTCACGTGTTTGTTGTATGTACGCCTTAAAGTATGCACATCTCGTTCATGATCGAACCAATGCAACAATCTACCAATTCTATATTGACATGCGCGCTTTTGGCAAAGGGTATGAAGAATTCTACGTACGTATTCTCGAAGAAGGAGTCAAGGCTATCCGGGGAAAGGTGGCAGAAGTTGTTGAAACAACTTCCCCACAAGATGGTACAGGTCTGCTCACCGTCCGATGCGAGGATACTCTAGCTGGAAAATTGCTCGAGATTCCAGTTGACATGGTAATTCTATGCAATGCCATCGAACCTCGAAGCGATAGCAATACTGTTAGAAGGCTCTTCTCGATTAGTAAAAGTCCGGATGGCTTCTTTCTCGAGCGTCATCCAAAGCTCGATCCTACCTCAACAATGACTGATGGCATCTACATTGCTGGGTGCGCTCAAGGACCTAAAGATATCCCTGATACCGTAGCCCAGGCAAGTTCGGCAGCGGCTCGCATCCTCTCCTTCATTGCAAAAGGCGAAGTTGAGATTGATCCCCTACGTGCCTGGATTGATGAAACATACTGCAGCGGCTGCCGCATCTGCAACAATCTGTGCCCGTATACCGCCATCGACTTCGACGAGGAGAAGAAGCTCTCGCACGTGAACGATGTCCTCTGCAAGGGGTGCGGAACGTGCGTCGCCGCTTGCCCGGCGTCAGCGATTACCGCGAAGGGGTTCTCAGACGAACAGATCCTCGCGGAGATGGAAGGGTTGCTGGCGGTCTAATGCATGGGAGTGAAGAAGATCCGTGTCTCGTGGAAAAAGTAAAGCCATTCTCCAGGAGGTCTGAAGATGAAGTTTGGTGAGATGACTATTCACTTCTTGATCACGTTCGTGATCACTTTTGCGACTGCAGCGATTGTGAGTTTCCTTTACAGTCTGATAGTTCACGGATCAGACGTAGTCGACTGGGAGACTTCGTTTCGATTGGCCATAACGCTGGTAGTCATTTTGACCTGGATGGCTGCGCGGCAGTGGAAAGGAGAGGAGAAGTAGTGAAGACCGTCTTCACGGTCTCCTTGTATTAAGCGATTCGGAGGAAATCTTTGATTTGCGCATTCAGGGGAGGGCGCAACGAAAAGTAGACGGGCAGCATGCGTTAAAACAGTGGAGTAGAAAGGAGGCTAATGTATGGCACCTTTGTCTGCGATCCTCGTGGTGCTCCTTGTGAGCTTCGGTGTCCAGAATTCCCTACCGCAAGAGAAAGTATTGCGCGTTTACGGCTCTGCCGGCCCCTTCGCCCCGATGAAAGAGTGTGCAGGGATCTTTTCCCAGTACAAAGGAGTGGACGTAAGGGTTGTGGGTGGAGCTGAGTCTGAATGGATTGCTCAAGCCAAACAGGACGCCGATATGATTTACAGTGGTGCGGAGTATATCCTTACTCAATCCATCAGAGCTCATCCCGGGCTAATTGAACGATGGACAAGGACGAATCTGTATGTGAGGGCAGCTGGAATCCTGGTGAGGAAAGGGAATCCAAAAGGAATCAAATCGCTGAGTGACCTTGCCAAGCCGGGCATGCGTATCTTGGTCGTCAATGGAGCAAATCAGGTGGGGCTATGGGAAGACATGGCGGGGACCAGTGACCTCGCAATGAAGATCCACAGGAACGTCGTGCTTTCCACGGCGACGAGCGAAGAGGCTGTCCAGAAGTGGAAATCAATTCCAGGATTGGATGCTTGGCTGACGTATGAGTCGTGGTATCATCATGTTAAGGATGTCTCTGAGCTTGTGGAATTGCGAGCAACTGAGAGGATGTCTCGATGCACTTCGATTGCTATTACGAAGAAATGCAGTAACAGAGAGACGGCTCGCGAGTTCATAGCATTCTTGAAGACAGATGCTGCTCATTCTGTTTTTAAGAAATGGGGCTGGAAGTAAGTTCTTTTGCCATGAACAAAAGGCGTTTTATCATCTCTTAGGAGAACGAAAGCAATGGCGTTCGAACCACGAATCATAGGCTTCTTGTGCAACTGGTGCTCGTACACCGGCGCAGACCTCGCGGGTGTATCACGCATGAAGTCACTGCCGAACATCCGCATCATCCGGACGATGTGCAGCGGGCGAGTAGATCCGACCTTCGTGTTGAAAGCGTTTGAGCTCGGCGCTGACGGTGTGCTCCTCGCTGGCTGCCATCCGGGTGATTGCCATTACACTGAAGGCAACTACAAGACGATGCGTCGCGTCGTGATGTTGAAGGAGATCTTGAAAGCCTTTGGCATCGACGAGCGAAGACTGCGACTCGAATGGATCTCTGCGTCCGAAGGAGAGAAGTACGCAAGAGTAACGAAAGAGTTCACGGAGACAATTCGTTCGCTCGGTCCACTGAATTGGAACCGCAGCCAGCGGTTGGAAGATATCCCGAGCGAGATTGAACCGGACGTTCTTGTGGTTGATAGTTAGGGTGATGACCTCACCCCGGCCCTCTCCTTGGAGGAGAGGGAGCTTGTTCCCTCCCCTCATAGGGGAGGGTTAGGGTGGGGTCAAATCGAAGCTCGTCACAGGAGAACATCATCATGCCGAAGCCGAAGTTAGCACTCTACTGGGCAGCGAGCTGTGGAGGATGTGATATTGCTGTTCTCGACATCGAAGACAAAATCCTGGAGGTCGCCGCACACTTCGATATCGTCTTCTGGCCGTGCGCGATGGACTTCAAGTACTCCGATGTCGAGGCAATGCCTGACAAGAGCATAGACATTTGTCTCTTCAATGGCTCAGTGAGGACATCAGAGAATGAACGACTGGCGAAGCTGATGCGGAGGAAGTCGAAGGTGTTGGTTGCGTTCGGTTCATGTGCCCACGAAGGGTGCATCCCTGGTCTGGCCAATCTGACGAACAAAGAGGAAATCTTCAAGACTGCCTATCTTGATTCGCCGTCAACCCAAAATCAAGACGGAGTTCTTCCGCAGCCGGTAACCAAAGTCGCTGAAGGGGAACTTGAAATCCCAGAGTTCTGGGATACAGTGAAGACATTAGATCAAGTGGTTCCTGTGGACTATTATGTTCCCGGTTGTCCACCTCAATCCATACAGGTGTGGGCAGTGCTCGAGACAATCATTCAAGGTAAGACGCTGCCCCCGCCGGGTTCGATTCTCGGTGCTGGTGATAAAAGTTGCTGCGACGAGTGCCCCCGAACACGGAAGGAGAAGAAGATCAAACATTTCTATCGTCCACACGAGATCGAACCAGACCCGACGGAGTGCCTGCTCGATCAGGGAATCGTTTGCATGGGACCAGCGACGCGGAGTGGGTGCGGTGCACTATGCGTCAAAGCCAACGTCCCATGTCGCGGTTGCTATGGACCTCCGCCGAATACCCTCGACCAGGGTGCAAAAATGATGAGCGCGCTTAGCTCGGTGATTGACGCACAGGATCCTGTGGAGGTGGAAAGAATCTTGGGACAACTTGTGGATCCCGTCGGAACATTCTATCGATTCAGCCTCGCACATTCATCGTTGAGGAGAGCCAATGTATGAAACACATCGCGATTGATCCAATCACTCGCCTTGAAGGCCACGGCAAGATCGACATCTTCCTCAACGACGACGGTGAAGTCGAGAATTGCTATTTCCTGATCCCGGAATTGCGCGGCTTTGAGAAGTTCTGTCAAGGCCGACCCGTCGAAGAAATGCCTCGCATTACGACTCGCATCTGCGGTGTTTGTCCAGAAGCGCATCACATGGCGTCCGCGAAAGCATGCGATGCGGTGTACCACGTGGAGCCGCCAAGCACAGGAAGAAAGCTGCGCGAACTGCTGTACAATGTGTTCTTCGCCGGCGACCACACCCTCCACTTCTATGCGCTTGGCGGTCCTGATTTTGTCGTTGGACCCGAGGCCCCTGCGGCGCAGCGGAATATCCTTGGTGTGATAGGGAAGGTTGGCGTCGAGGTGGGGAAGAAAGTGATACAAATGCGAGCACACCATTCCGCGATCATGGAGCTTCTCGGTGGAAAGAAAATCCATCAAGTTACCTCGTTACCCGGTGGTGTCTCAAAGGGGCTGACGGAAGCTGAGCGCAAGAGCGTTGAGGTACGAGTGCTGGATATGGTTGAGTTTGCAAAGTTCACGATAAAGGTCTTTGACGACATTGTGCTAAAAAACAAAGCGTATGTGGATTTGATCTTAAGTGAGACTTATTCGCTACGGTCATACTCGATGGGATTGGTCGATGAGAATAACCGTGTGAATTTCTACGATGGCAAAGTGCGGGTTGTTGACCCGGATGGAAAAGAGTTCGTCAAGTATTCTCCCAACGAGTATCTCGATAATGTTGCTGAGCACGTTGAACAATGGACGTATCTCAAATTCCCATTCCTCAAGAAAATAGGATGGAAAGGATTTGTCGAAGGGAAGGAAAGCGGCGTGTATCGCGCCACGCCACTCTCTCGGCTCAACGCTGCAGATGGCATGTCGACACCACTTGCTCAGGCAGAATATGAGAGGATGTACGAGACCCTCGGTGGCAAGCCTGTCCACGCAACGCTCGCTACACACTGGGCGCGTGTCATTGAACTCTTGTATGCGGTCGAGAGAGCTCTGGAGCTCGTCCGTGATCCCGAGATCACCGGTGAGAAAATCCGCACGATACCAACCGCAACTCCGACTGAAGGTGTTGGTATCGTAGAAGCTCCCCGCGGAACGCTCACTCACCATTACGTCACGGACGAGCGCGGTATTTTGAAGAAAGTGAATCTCATCGTAGGCACCACGAACAATTACGCTGCCATCTCCATGTCAATTAAAAAGGCAGCCCAAGGGTTGATCAAGAAGGGCGTTGAGGTCACCGATGGTGTCCTCAACAAGATAGAGATGGCATTCCGTGCGTATGACCCCTGCTTTGGCTGTGCAACACACGTCGCGATTGGGAAAACGCCGCTTGAAGTCCGAGTCTTTGACGCATCGGGTGAGCTGTT
>CAYHSB010000074.1:1979-7910 GCA_964359185.1 uncultured Chitinophagales bacterium | reverse complement strand
GCTGGATTTCGTCAGGTGGGGGCAAAACGCGGCAAGATTGGACATCCGCTACCCGGTATCAGTGTGCGCGTCGTGGATCCAGAAACCATGCAGCCGCTTCCTGTGGGTCAAGCGGGCTTGCTCTTCGTCCGAGGTCCAAATGTAATGAAGGGTTACTTGGGTCATCCGGAAAAAACTAAAGAGGTGTTCTATGATGGCTGGTACATAACTGGTGACATCGCAGCCCTGGACGAAGACGGGTTCTTGCAAATCACTGACCGCTTAAGCCGCTTTAGTAAGATCGGCGGCGAGATGGTACCCCATATGAAAATTGAAGAGAAGCTTCACGAATTGGCTGGGGTGACCGAGCAAACGTTCGTCGTCGTTGGCATACCAGATGAGAAAAAAGGTGAGCATTTGGTTGCGCTTCACACACTATCCGAGGAAAAGTTAAAAGGCTGCATTGAAAAACTCACACAGATAGATTTGCCAAACCTGTGGAAGCCCCGTCCCAATCACTTTTTTCATGTCGCCGCGTTGCCATACCTTGGTACGGGCAAGCTGGATCTCCGGAAAGTCCGTGAGCTGGCTCACCAACTTTCCATGACGTCATAGAACACACACCGTCTCTCTCTCTCAGAGCTGCGAGAGTTTCGTATCGAGGTAGGGCAGAATTACTGCTGAATTCACCTTGCTTTTCCTCCCCTCTCTTCTTACATTTCTTCCACTGAAATCCTTTTAGAATTGAGCCATCATAATTAAGATGTCGATAAGCACGTCATCGATCGAGAAAGACCTCAAACCTATCATCACAGGCGACGTGTTGTGCGATGACACATCGCGTAATTCCTACAGCACAGCGGCGTGCATCTACCGAATCAGACCGGTCGCTGTTGTTGTTCCCAGGACAATGGAAGACGTGCAGACGGTTGTGAGATATGCATTCGAGAATCAGATTCCTTTGATCCCCCGAGGAGGGGCGACGAGTCTGGCAGGCCAGGCTGTTGGGTTTGGAATTGTGCTGGATTGTGCAAGGTATTTGAACAAGATCCTCGAAGTAGACGTCCAGAACAATTGGGTAAAAGTCGAGCCGGGGGTTGTGCTCGAACGCCTCAACAAGCACCTCTCCCCCTCTAGCAAATTCTTCCCACCAGACCCAGCAAGTGCGAGCGACTGTGTCATCGGGGGGATGATCGGGACGAATGCAACAGGTGCACACGGCCTACGGTATGGCGCAACGAAGGACTACGTCCTCTCGTTGACAACGGTTCTTTCGAGCGGAGAGCTAGTGGAATTTGCCGCGAATTCAGAAGACCAGAAGCCGAGAGAGATCTCTAGTCCTGCGGGAAACGGAAATGCTCGTTATAATACCCTTCGTAAATTACTGGTTGAGAACAAATCACTTATCCTCTCGGGCTATCCGAAAGTCAAGAAAAACTCTTCAGGTTATAATCTCTTCGACGCCGTGGGTAGCGACCGAATCGATCTCACAAAGATCCTCACTGGATCGGAAGGCACTCTCGGACTGATTGTAGGTGCAAAACTAAGAATTCTTGACCTCCCGAAAGCCAGAGCTGAAGGGCTTGCGTACTTCCGGGACCACGATTCGATGGCAGAGGCTGTATTGGAGTCACTTCCTCTCAAGCCAGCGGCAATTGAGCTGATGGACAAAACACTTCTCGATTTGGCGCGCGGTCGGAATGCAAACGTCGAGCGCTTTATCGAGGAGGAGGCACAAGCACTACTCTTGTTCGAATTTGAAGCCGAAACTCCGGACCAGGCTGCGGGGCAGTTGGACGAGCTTCGTAAGATACTCACAGAGAAACTTCGACTGGCGTTCACGTTCCGAGTCAATCCGGAAAACCTTGGGAGTCTCTGGGAGGTGAGAAAGGCAGCGACTCGTATTCTCGAAGAGGTGCAATCCTCCACCAAGAAGGCTTCATTCATTGAAGATGTCACCGTTCCTGTGGAGGCTCTGCCGCGCTATCTCAAGGGACTTGCGTCTATTCTCCACTCACATGGAATTTCCTTCTCAGTCTATGGGCATGCTGGAGTCGGCAATGTCCACTGCGAGCCCTTCCTCGATCTCCGCCGGCCTGAGCACAGAGCTTTGCTTGACGTTCTCTCCAACGAAGTTTTTGCGCTTGCGATCTCGTTGGGGGGAACTCTTAGTGGCGAGCACGGAGATGGCTATGTGCGCACCCCTTTTCTTGAACGCCTGTATGGTCGAGAACTCTACAACATTTTTCGGGAAGTCAAAGAAGCCTTTGATCCCAAGGGAATCCTCAATCCAGGAAAAATCATTGGCCCACAGGGCGTGACCATCGCTCACGATCTAAAGATCGATTAGAAGGAAAACTATGATACCCAGACCTTTTGAATTTCTCCTCTTGACCTCCTTGGGGGTGACAAGCTTCTTCTCAACTCCAAGCTCTCTTAAGGCACAGGAGGAACAAGAAGCCCCGCGTATACGGCCGCTGATCTACTATGAGGCCCTTAACCTCGTCGCCGACGACACGACGAAAAGCCGCGTCGACTTCAATTTCAATATCCCGCATGATTTCTTCGTCTTCGTCCGATCTACAACGAACCCAAACGATTTCGTCGCACGTGGCGAGATTACTGTGGAAGTTCTTGACTCGAGTGGTGTTTCCGTTGCCCGTGACATTATTCACAAAGAGCTGCACCACACCGAGATGACTTCTTCGGAAGGCAAGAGGCATGGTGCTGTTCACGGGGACTTCTCTTTCTCCCTCGGGCCGGGAACGTACCACGCTATCTTCGAGGTCAATGACCTGGAATCCAAACGGAGGATCGTTGACAAGAATCAGCGGATTGTTCTGAAGAAGTTTAGTGACTCGTCTCCGGGAATCTCGGGGATCCTTTTTCTGGACCGAGTGAAGATTGGTGATGACTCGGTCATGAAAGTCTTTCCACTAAACCTTGGGGGTGATGCGATCTTCGGGAAGAATTTCACTCTCGGCTTTCAGACGACGGGCGCCCGCGACACTTCAGAAGTAGTACATTATTCGATCCACAAACTTGATATTGCGGGAAAGAGAATTTCCGTCCTGTCAGATAGTTCGCGACCGATTTCCCAGTTTAGCAATAGTCGGCTAATACCTCTTGAGGGTGATTCTATCCTGGTTTATGCGATCCGACAAAGCAACAATCCGCCTGAGGTAAAGACATATCTCGTTGATATCCGGGGCGACACCCTGCAATTGGGTAAGTATGATGTCGAGATTAAGGGAAGCGGGAACTCAGTCGCACGGAAATCTTTTGCGATGCAATGGATCGACATGCCGCTCACCCTTTCGAACAACGTGCTTTCGACCGAGGCGCTGCAGTATTTGATGCCCGAAAAGGAGTTTGATGAGTTTATCAAACTATCCCCAGAAGATATGAAGAGGCAGTTTGATGAATTTTGGAAGAAGCGTGATCCCACACCTCAGACCGCATACAACGAGGCGATGGCAGAGTACTACCAGCGGTGCGACTATGCTTTGGAAAACTTCGGCACGCTTCGTCAAGCGAACGGGATAAAAACGGATCGCGGGAAGATCTATATTCTCTACGGGCCTCCGGCGAAGACCGAACGCCTCCTCACCCCTGGTACACCACCGAAAGAGATCTGGTACTACGACAATCTCGGGATGAAATTCATCTTCGTCGATGAAAGCAGGGCAGGAAACTACAAGTTGCTCTCCTCCGAGAAACTATGAATCCGTCTGACATCCGCCCGCCTGTCCCGCCTTATCCCGCTTTACGGGACCCCGTAGAGCGGGGCGGGATGCCGAGAAGCGGCAAACGACGTAGTCGGGCAGGTCTGGTGCGGAAACCTGTAATTGCAATCACGATTGGCGATCTAAATGGCGTTGGGCCAGAGGTCGTGCTGAAGAGCGTTGCAACTCCCGGGGTTCGGAGGCTCTGCCAGCCACTGCTTATCGGACCGCTCGAGATCTTTGAATGGTGTGCGAAGGAATTGAAGCTCAGGCTCCGATTTCAACCGTTCGAATCCCTTGAGAGCACCAATCCCGCAAAGGCTATCCCCATCTACGACCTTGGAATCTTCCACCCACGTGATGTTCGTTTCGGGACGCTCTCACCAATTGCGGGCACAGCCGCTGGACTTGCCCTGCACAAGGGAGCCGAGCTTTGCCTTCAAAGAAAAGCCTTGGCTCTCGTCACTGCACCGATTTCGAAGTCGGCGCTAAACCTCGCCGGGTACTCCTACCCGGGCCAAACAGAACTTCTTGCTGAACTCAGTGAGTCTGAGAATGTAACGATGATGCTTGTCTCGAATAACCTCCGCATCGGACTCGTTACAGTTCATGTTCCCCTTCGTGATGTGCCACCGTTGATAACCATTGAGAGGGTGTTTAGAGCAATAACCGTCGTTGATTTCTCTCTACGGCACGACTTTGGAGTCCGAAAACCACGAGTAGCCGTCCTCGCATTGAATCCCCATGCCGGAGAAGGAGGACTTATCGGGACGGAAGACGAAAGTGTTGTAAGGCCCGCGATCGAGATGGCGAAGACGCAAAACATCCAAGCTTTCGGACCGTTTTCGAGTGACGCGTTTTTCGGAAACTATCATCGAAAGAAATTCGACGCTGTCGTTGCGATGTATCATGACCAGGGATTGATACCTCTAAAGATGAGTTCCTTCGGCAAGGCGGTGAACTTCTCCGCGGGTCTGAAGATTGTTCGGACGTCTCCCGACCATGGAACTGCATTTGACATCGCTGGCAAAGGCGTCGCAAATCCGAGCAGCATGATCGAAGCAATAACACTGGCCGTTAAGATCGGCGGACAGCGGCAGAAGAAAGGAATGAAGAGACCGAGAAGTTTGCACGAGAAGCGGCCGCAGTGAGATTAGTGCCCTCCTCTCAAGAAAATAATTGAGTGTCAATGCTAACCCTCAAAAACGTCTCGCTCTTACGGGACGGGATCACTGTCTTTGACGATATCAGTTTGGAAATCCGCGATGGAGAATTCGTATTCCTCGTCAGCCAGACCGGTGCCGGGAAGAGCACGCTTCTTCGCCTGATTTCCATGGATATCCGACCAACCTCTGGCACTGTTGTAGCAGGTGGGTACGACTCGACGACGATACGTGCCAGGCAGATCCCGTTTCTCCGACGACAGATAGGTCTTATCTTCCAAGATTCCCGGCTGCTTGAAGATAGAAATGTGTTTGAGAATGTGGCATTTCCGCTTTATGTGACCGGAGCAAAGAACAGCCAAATCAAAGAACGAGTTTTCAAGGCACTTGATGAAGTCGACCTGGCAAACAAGTCGACCGACATGCCAAACGAACTCTCTGACGGTGATCAGCAGCGTGTAGCGATTGCCCGCGCTCTGGTTCATGACCCGTTCATCATTCTGGCGGATGAGCCTTCAGGGAATCTTGATCTGGGAACAGCGTACGGACTGCTTGGACTCCTGAGGAGAATCAATAGCCGCGGGACTACTGTGCTAACGGCAACGCACAACTACGAGCTCGTAAAGAAGATGCCTGCGAGGCTTATTCAGATCAGGAAGGGGAAGTTGCTTGAAGTGGAGTTGAATGTGTAGAGGTAAAGACAAATTACTTTACTTCTTCGACACGTTTTACCTCGGGCAGCACCAGCATAAGCGTTCGCTCTACACCTGCACGCAGAGTCATCGGGGATAGTGGACACGTCGCGCAGGCCCCCATGAAGTGAACCTTCACAAAGCCATCCTCTGAAACACTCGAAAGCTCAATATCCCCCCCATCAATTTGAAGACAAGGGCGGATCCTCTCGAGGACGGAAAGAATCTTCTCGCGTAGCTGTTCATTCATCGAGATTAACTGATTCAGGATTCATGATGGGGGATTTAGGATTTAAGCGTTCTCTGGGACAGCACTGAATCGAGATCTCTCACCTGAATCTTGCGCCAGAGGTCGTCAGACTTCGACCCGCT
>CAYHSB010000074.1:0-1879 GCA_964359185.1 uncultured Chitinophagales bacterium | reverse complement strand
ACTGAAATCTCTATCTTCTCACTCGGCGATTCAGTAAGATGTCTGATGCTTACTTGAGCAGCGAGGTTCCTAGCAATCTGTCGAATAACCAGACTGTTTGGTGATTCTGGTTCTGCAAAGACGAGCGGCTTGCCAAGGTCACCGCCAATCCTGATCTTCGTATCGATCGGTATTTCTCCGAGATAAGGGACACCAAGCTGTTCAGCGGTGCGCTTCCCTCCACCGTTATCAAATATTTCTTCCCGCTGTCCACAATGTGAGCAGATGAAGTAACTCATATTCTCTACAATCCCGAATATGGGCACCTCCACCCTCTGGAACATTTTCAAACCCTTGCGCGCATCAGCGAGAGAGATATCCTGGGGAGTAGTCACGATGACCGCACCAGTCAACGGGATAGTCTGGACGAGTGTCAATTGGATATCACCAGTACCGGGAGGCAAGTCGAAGACGAGATAATCGAGTTCACCCCAATCGACGTCTGACATAAACTGCTTCACCGCGCCACTCGCCATCGGTCCTCGCCAGATCACGGCTTGCATAGGGTCAACAAGGAATCCTATGGACATTAACTTCACACTGTAATTCTCGATGGGGATCAGTTTTCCATTCTTCATATCCGGCCTTCTGTCGATCCCCATCATTAGAGGGATACTCGGCCCATAGACGTCGCAGTCGATCAGTCCAACGTTTGCACTATCCATCGCGAGAGCAACTGCCAAGTTTACGGCAACTGTCGATTTCCCCACCCCCCCCTTTCCGCTTGCGACGGCAATCGTGTTTCTAACACCGGGAAGGATTGCCTCTCGTTGCTTGTTCTCGTGTGTTCGAACATTCGATGCCATTTCCACCTTCACTTGGCGTACCCCCTCAATGTTATCTCGAATGGCCTGCTCACACGACGTCTTTAATTGCTCACGCACAGGACAGGCGGGAGTTGTCAGTTCAAGTGTGAACGCTACATCCTTGCCATCGATTGCAAGGTTTTTCACAAAGTTGAGGGAAACGATATCCCTATGAAGGTCAGGGTCTTTCACCAGCTTCAGCGCGTCGAGAACATTTTCTCTTGTAAGAGGTTTCATGCAAGGGTCGCTTTCATATGATCTTTCTCACTGAATTATGCCCCATTATAGTCAAAATTTTGGGAACTGTCAATCTTCCCATTCTTTGGAATTGTCTTCGGTAGTATAAACAAGGCGTAAGATCATCGCCGAAGAGCGATAGAAAAAATACTTGACTTGTGAAAATGCTTTCCGTATATTCGCAATGCGCCTACCACTGCTGCGAGATCCTCTCTCGCAAGGGAGTACGGGAATGTCTAGGTTCTTAGCAGCCGCTGCTTTCCTGGGGTCCCTCGGATTGACAATCCATGCTCTTGGCGCTTTATCTCCTTCTGTAACTAACCTATTGCTGTTCCTGCTTCTCTTGCTTTTTGTTTCGGGGGTGATTCCGCGGCCTGTCCGCTTTGAAAACCTCACGATGTCAGCGATCCTTGTCCTCATCACAGGCCTGGCATTCCTCGCTCTACCCAAAACCTTCTTTTTTTGTCCAAGGAGAAACAGCAATGAGAACTGTAAGCTGTTGTATCCTCGTTCTGGCGCTTGTGCTGGTTTTGACAGCCACAAGCTACGCCAACCCAGGGAGCGAGATGAAAAGCTCCCCGCTGTTTAAGGCATCGTTGCAGAACACGATCGAGAGGCTTGAGGGAAAGGTAGAAAACGTTCCTGAAGCAGCCACACAAAGACCTGGGTGTCCCAAGCCTAATGTGGTCTACACAGAACAAGATGGCTGTGAGGTCACGTCTGGCGCAAGTTGCTATGGCACATGCCAAGACCAATCAACGTGTTACAACACGTGTGAAGGGAGCACCTGTGCCAGT
>CAYHSB010000073.1:6683-7945 GCA_964359185.1 uncultured Chitinophagales bacterium | reverse complement strand
CTTGGCGGCGACCTTGATTTAGAAAACATGAACACTGTGCGAACAATTACTTGCATCGAACCTGGCCTTATGATCTTCAACTGGGTTTGATTCATCTGCCAATGTAACCGTTCGTTTCTTCCAAGGCCAGATACCTGCAAACTCAGAGATGCGAGCAGAGCGATTGGAAAATCGATTTGATAGACATTCCAAGATTGGAAATTTACATCTTTACGAATTCCACTCTCCTGTTATTCGCTTTTCCTTCTGGAGTAGCATTGCCATCAACCGGCTTGCTTTCACCCCAGCCTTTTGTTTGCAGCCTCAACGCGTCAATTCCTAACTTAACGAATTCAGTTTTTACAGCTCCTGCACGCTCATCCGACAGTTTTTGATTGAAGGCATCGTCGCCGTCACTGTCGGTATGACCTTCTATTCTGAAATTCACTTCAGGATGGTCCTTCATCAGTGCGACAATCTCATTGATGACTCCCATAGACTCCGGCTTAATCGTTGCTTTGCCTGATTCAAACAGTATACCTCTTGTAACTATTTTTCCTTCTGTTAGGAACCGATCATATAATTTTACACCGCCTTCAGCGATTCTTATATTTCTTACTAACGCTGGGTCGCCGGCCTTTGCACCGTGACTGAGGGCCGAGATCGAAAATTCCGTCGGCTTCTCTTTGAGATTTGGAATATTCAGAAGCCTGTCTTGGTCGAAATATACTTTCAATGCTCTCTTGTTGAACGAGAGTGCTATATGATGCCAACCAGGTTCTTTCGGAGGTACCTCCGGGCTGCCGCTGTAATTTCCCATGCTCACTCTATGGGTTCGGATGTCGATGCTCTTCACGCTTTTCAGCCGTAAAGTGTAAGCCTCATTATATTTGTTGTAAAAGTACACATCGAACTCTATCGTGAATAGTTCAGGAAGATAATTCGCCGTCTTCATCAGTGGCCTGATCTCGGTGTTGGTTTGAACAAAACTGACGACGTTCTCACCTCCGAATAGAGCGTTTTCTGCATTTCCTTTTACTAAGTCCCATTTAGAAGGAAACTCCCCATTTTGTTCGCCGACTAGATTGTCTTCAAAAATGATTTTGTCACCAGGGACAAAATCATACTTTGACCACGCTTTTAATTTCTGACCTGAGGACTTGGTTACAGAAGTATCTTTCGCCGTCTTTTGGTTAGAAACCTCCGGCTTTCTTTTTTCATCTTTAGCAGTCTTTTTCTCTTTATCCTTGCTTACACCCTCCTTAACTGTTTTTTCGGCTTCC
>CAYHSB010000073.1:0-6673 GCA_964359185.1 uncultured Chitinophagales bacterium | reverse complement strand
ATGGTCTTGTCAACTTCTTTTTCAACTTTTTTCTCAACCTTTTTAAGCTTCTTACCTACATCAATCTGTGCACTTGTGCTAAGTGAGAGAAAAACGAAACAACACAGAGTTATCAAACCAATGGGAGTCTTCATATTCTTCTCCTTCTTAGTGATTGCGAGATCGAGGAGATGAGTGCGTCACGGCTTTTCCGCTTGTCCTTTGAACCGCACGAGATTATTCCGCTTGAACCCACTACCAGCCGTCCCTCGGGCAACGGCATATTTGTCTTCAACCGCTTGGACGGCGAGTGAGCCGACCTTTCGATCCGGTGCCCCTAGTGACCTTCCTGTCTCTGGATCCACGAGTGCCTCAGCCTGCTCGTAAACATCGAACTCCATACCAGGCCTAATGCCCAGGTCGGTCCCCGCATTGATGTAGACCATTTCTGAACGTACATCAATGACGCGGCCTGACCATGGCACCTTTTTCATACCTGCGACGATTGTCTCCACCGCCTCCTCGATGGCTTCACGCGAGGCATGGCCCAGCGGAGTGTTGACCGATCCGGACGCGGCGAACTCCTTGTCCTCCTTCACAAATTCCGCAGAGACCCCAGTCATACTCGCCGTTCCCTTGTACCGTTTGGAGAACACCACCTCGCTTGTGACAGCATCGATCAGGCGGATATCCAGAGCCACCATGGCGGTCACCCTCTCAGACTTTGCTTTGAGACCTTTGATGATCTTCAGGTTGCCCCCCACGGTGGACTGCTGGTAGCTGAACTCTGTTATGTCACCCGTGATTTGCATCTGCGCGCCAGTAATCTTCCCGCTGGCAGCGGCGGTTTCCTTATGCACTCGACCCGCCTCACCAAGATCCTGCTCGGCCTTTATCTGCTCGACGGTGGCTCGCTCGAGGACGACGAACTTACCCGTGTTCACGAGTGCCGTCGTTAGCATTTCAGTCAGACCCAAGGCAAATCCTGCCGGCGGGGGGAGTGCAATGGTTGTCGAGGAGAAAGTCGGCGCGGTAACGGTTTGCATCTTGAGCGCAGAGCCAGAGAGGTTCATCACCACAATGCGCATCTTCGGGCCAGTCCAATCTTTAGCGGCTGCTTGTTGAGCGGATGCCTGACCGGGGAAAAAACACGAGGCGATCAATCCCACCAGTCCTAAGACGATGATAGCCCAGCGTGCCCGGTTGTACCACCTACTGCTCGTGTCCAGAATCTGCACGTCGGCCAAAGCCAAGTTCATTCCTGTGGTAGTCATGGTCTCAACTCAATAATGATGTGCGTCGAATAGTTGAAGGATTTGATTCCGGGCGCGGCATGGCTGCGCTCCTCAAGCCCCCAGAGGCATCCACATACAGCGTCCTTGAAACTCTCAGCCTTCGCAGTGAAGAAATCTGTTTACGGGAATCCTTTTTGAAAAGCGCAACGCTACAGACGAGGGTTACCTGCTCGGCCCAAGTGATTTGGCTTCCCGAAATCCAGTTTCGTTTCAAAATCCTTCGCGTGGGGGGTGCGCCGTCAAGCTTGTGCTATCTACCGTCTCGAATTGAGGGAAGGGTCGTAAAGAGTGTATCAGCGCCCTCTGGCTAGTCTTCTAGGCTGACTCATGCATGTCCAACACGAAAACTGCGGAAGCACCGTAGCTCAGACAGCCGCTATTCCACCGCGTGATGACTATGTTTTCGAAGTCGTTGATACTATCACTTCACCCTGTAACCAGGCAAACGCAGGCGGGTTCAATGCGGGGGTACACAGAAACTAAATCCCGGTCATGGTGAATTGGATCGAGGCTCACACGAGAAGCGTGACAAATACAAGACTAATTTGTCCGAAATTACCGAACTCTCCCCACAAAGTCAAGTATTTCCCAAAATTAATATTCGCTGGGAACTTCGGCAAAGAGGGCAAGTTAGGCCAGGAATCACCGATAAGTGCTCGTATCTGCTTGAGAGCCAACCCAGACCTCGCCCTCCGCAAAAACTTCTTTCTTCCAAATCGGAACATCCTTCTTAAGGGCGTCGATCGCGTATCGGCACGCCTCAAACGCCTCTTTCCGGTGTGAAGCGGACACTGCGATCACAACACTCGCCTCACCGACTTCAACCCGGCCAACGCGATGAACAATCGCTATCTGATGGGTCGACCACCGTGCATGCGCCTCCCTCGCAATTGCTTCCATGAGTTTCAGGGCCATGGGCTCATATGCCTCGTACTCAAGAGACAGGACTTGCTTACCAGCGGAATGGTTCCGAGTCGTCCCGATGAAGATATCGATGGCACCAGCCTCAGGTGTTTGCACGGAGCGGAGGACCTCCTGCAGATCAATTGGTCTATGGACGATTCGAATCATGATTCAAGATGTAGGATTCAGGATGAAGGATGCAAGATTCAAGCAGAAAATTAGTTGAATCATGAATCCTCCGCGCCAACTCCCCAGCCCCATCACCCTCCACTCACTGGCGGAATGATCGCGACTTCATCTCCATCGTGGAGAGGGTGACTCACATCAGCATATTCAGAGTTCACAGCAAGCCGGATGTGGTCTTTCCAGGCAGAGAATCTCGGATTGAGTTTAACAAAGTGATCGACAACGCTCGAAGCGAGAGCACCTTCTTCCAACGATAACGTCGTCTCCCCCATGCCAGCAAGATCTTTCGCCATTGCAAAAAGCTTGACGTTGACGGATATCATAGGAGTTCCACCTCGACAAGGTGGCCTTTCTTCAGGAACTCAGTTTCCTCAGAAATCAAAATCAAACAATTTGCCCTCACCAAAGAAGTCAGCACGTTCGAACTTTGAGAACCGGTTGTCCTTACCGTAAGCCTCCCGCTCTGGTTCTCAAGAACACCTCTCACAAAATGTCGCTTGCCATCTGTTTTTCTGATATCCTGCAAAAGCTCTGCTCGTAGATAAAATTCTCTCTCTGGATGGCGCATGCCCCTCATTTTCTGTATCGCTGGTTGTACAAATTTGAGGAAGGTCACCATAGTGGAGACTGGATTACCCGGAAGACCAAACACTGGCTTGCCTTTGTATACCCCGAAGAGGAACGGCATCCCCGGCTTGATGTTCACTTTCCAAAATCTTATTCCGACCCCGAGTTCTTTCATGACCGCTTGGACTAAGTCATAGCTGCCCACAGAAACACCACCAGATGTAACCAGAGCATCTGACGCTAAGCCCTCGAGGATTTTCCCTTTCAGTTGATCTCGGCTGTCTCTCGCAATTCCAAGGTCAACTGGAAGAGCTTTCGTTTCTTTTATCAGCGCCCGAAGTGTGTATGAGTTGCTGTTACGAATTTTCCCGGGCTCAAGCGGCTTATCGCCCTCAATCAGTTCGTTTCCTGTTGCCAGTATTGCCACATGAGGCACCCGGTGGACTTCAACCGATTTCAGTCCAAGAGACGCAAGCACTCCCAACTCAGCAGCCCGAAGCTCACGTCCTCCCTCCAGAACTGTCTGGCCCTCTTGAATATCCTCCCCTGCTCTGCGGATGTTGTGGCCAACCGTAACAGGTCTTTGAATTCGCACACGCCCATCGTTAACGACTTCGGTCCACTCCAGTTGTACAACCGCGTTCGCACCGGGTGGCAGTTGACCTCCTGTCATGATTCGGATTGCTTCGCCGCGCTGGAGCCCGCGAGCTGGGGCTTGACCGGCACTGACTTCGCCGACGAGGGTAAGCATAACGGGTGGATTAGCAACATCCTCCCCACACACAGCGTAACCGTCCATGGCAGAGTTGTCGAAGGGAGGAATGTTCTCCGTCGCGATGATATTCTCTGCCAAGACTCGCTCGTGCGCCGCGGTGAGATCAACGGTTTCTTGCCCTATGGTGCAGACTGCTGATAAAATGATTTCTGAGGCTTCCTGAGCCGAAATCATCCCTTATGGTTCTCCCTTTGCTGACTTTTCTTCCAGTGAACTCAGCAGCTTCGGCATATCTAATGATTTTGTCGGGACGGCACTTCGTCCACCTCGCCGGACGGAGATGAGTTCACTGACGATGCTGACCCCGATCTCCTCCGCCGTGATTGCTCCGATGTCGAGGCCGATCGGTCCATGGATACGCTCAATGAGTTCTCGTGGGATCCCTTTCTGAAGATAATGTTTGTAGGCAGTGAGCACTTTCCTTTTACTCCCGATTACGCCCATGTATTTCGCTTCCGATCGAATGATGCGCTCGAGAACAACCTCATCAAATTTGTGACCACGGGTTATTATCGCAACGTAGGTTTTCGGGGTGATGGATAACCGGTCAATTGCTTTGAGGAAATCCTCGCAGACGATTTCCGCTGCTTCTGGAAAGCGCTCCTTGTTCGCGAAGGCAACTCGATCGTCCACGACAGTGACCCGAAATCCGACCTGGGCGGCAAAGCGGGAGACAAACTTGGAGACGTGTCCACCGCCGAAGATGATGAGACTTGGCTGACCAGCATTGGGCTCAACGACTATTTCATAGTCTTCAACTCTAAATCGATCAACCTGATGTGTTTTGATTACTTCTCTCGCTGATTCAAGGATTCTCGATTTGAGGTTCAGGTGCGTGGGCAAGCTGACTATGCCGTCATTAACGTCCACAAAACACTTCGCGATTGATTTGCATTTTTGCAGGACCGTCACTAACGCGCTATCTCTGCCCCGAGACCTCGTTTCCATTTGCTCGTCAAGCACAGGAAGGAATGATCGATCGAGAGACTCAATGAGAACATCAAGACTTCCACCGCAGATGAACCCAGATTCTACGTTGTCTTCATTAAGGTGGAATGTCACGATCTTTGCTTCCTTTTTGTCGTAGAGACTCCGCATCCACGTGAGCACTTCGGCTTCCATGCAGCCGCCCCCAACTGTGCCGACCGATGTAAGACCGTGATTCCGCACGACCATCTTCGAGAGCTCGGCAGCCGGCGTGGAACCGGTCGTCGAGATGATCGTTGCCAGCATGATGTGCTCCTCATCCTCCAACGACTTCAGAATTTCCTGGAAAATGTCCATGGGCGAGCTTAACTCGAAGAAAATCGTTTTACTATTTTCTCTTGATAGTCTTCCGGCGTGTCGATGTTCGTGAGAACTCCGTCATCTTCGGTCTGATACTCGAGGACATCGTCGGGATGATTCCAAAGGACTGCCCGCACGCCGATTTCTATTGGCGCTCTTTCTAGTTCCGCCAAGAATGCTCTCCCGATGAGGACGGGGTGTCCACGCCTGCCTTTGTAAACCGGGACAACAATAGGCTTATGTCGAGTCCAGAATTGATGAAGCATCTTTACGATCAGGTGCTGAGTGATGAGAGGACAGTCAACCGGACAAATAAGAATTCCGTGAAGGTCTTTCTGTTCAACCGCACGAAGACCCACGAGAATCGAAGAGAGCTGACCTTTCTGCCAGTCTTCATTTATAAGGATCTTCCCTCTAAACCATCCAAGATTTTTCTGGATTTCCGAGGCGTCAGCCCCTAGGACAACAACGATGTCGAGCACACGGGCAGAGACAAGGACATCTGCAATGTACTGAAGAAAAGTCTTCTGTCCGATTTTCAGAAGCGCTTTTGGTGAGCCCATGCGAGAAGATTCACCAGCAGCCAGGATCATAGCGGAAACCATCGCAAAAGGCACCTTGGAGGTTCAGGGTTAAGGTTCCAAGCTAGAAAGTGAGAGCAACAATCGAATTAGCCAGTCGGCGCCCAAGAACTGTCGATGTGGAGTTGCTAATGGGTGAACCGAACTTGAAGAAATATTGGAAAATTAGGAGAAGAAGTCAAGGTAACCCAAGTACGAGTTTACCCATCCTGCATTGCCTCCGCTCTGAGTCTCGAAAGCACGACCTATTCTTCGGACCCTCCACTCATCCAATGCTCGTGTGAGGTCTCTGACCTCGCACGTCGGGGTCATCCCGATCCTTCTGGATCGGGACGACGGAACGTGCTCTTTTTCTTCAGAAGGTTTTCCAGCCTTTTGGGTAAACTCGTCAACCCGAGTACGTGCTTGCTTGTGTTCTTCCACAGTGGTTGACCAGAAAGAGCCACCCACTTCGTTAACGGCAGCGCCCCGAGAAAGTTCTCAATCTCACTTAGGCGGTTCATCTTTGAAAATCTTCCCATCCTTCATTACAAATCCAACCCTTTGGAGAACCGTGATGTCCTTTAACGGATCACCTTGGACAGCGAGGATATCGGCAAGCATGCCCGCTTCAATCGAGCCCACTTGATTCTGCACGTCCAGGAGCTCAGCGGCGACTGAGGTGGCAGACTTGATTGCTCTCATTGGAGACATCCCATACTTCACCATTACCTCAAATTCCTTCGCGTTCGTCCCGTGCTCTCCGACTAAATCTACCCCAAAAGCTATTCTTACATCACTCTTCAATGCTCGCTGAAAAGTCTCCTTGTGTCTCTCCACCGTATTGTGAAGGATGCGCTTACGCTCGGGCGATGTCGCTTCCGTCTCACTTAGCATATAAGCGAGGAGTGTCGGAGTCCAGTACACAGTGTTCTGAGCCATCATCTTGAATGTAGCATCGTCGAGGTAAAGACCATGTTCAATGGAGCGAACGCCCGCCCTCACTGCACGCTGAGCGGCCTGACTTGTGTATGCATGCGCACAGACCCTCACACCCATGTTGTTTGCTTCCTCCATTATCGCGCGGAGCTCAGCATCGGAGAAGGTTGGGCTACCCACCA
>CAYHSB010000072.1:0-8035 GCA_964359185.1 uncultured Chitinophagales bacterium | reverse complement strand
GGTTTGCCCTTCTCAAGTATTGGCAGCTGAGAAATATTGTGTTCTTTGAACAGATCAAGCGCTCTCCGTACTGTCGTCACAGGATCGATCGCGACCAACTGGCGCAGCGGCTTCGGTTTGCTCTCCAGCACGTAACGAACAGTAATCCGCTCTGGGATGAGAAAACCGTTCTCACGCATCCAATCATCATTGTACATCTTGCTCAGGTAACGCTCGCCTGTATCTGGCAATATGACTACCATGACTTCCTTCTCGCTCAGACGTTCTGCTACCTTCAGGGCACCAGCCATCGCTGATCCACCTGAGCCGCCAACGAAAATCCCTTCTTCGCGGGTCATTCGGCGCCCCATGAGGAACGATTCTTTGTCGGTAACTTCTATGACTTCATCGACATACTCAAAGTGTAGCGTCCCCGGTACAAAATCCTGTCCGATCCCTTCGACTTTGTACGTCTTAAACGTAGGAGAATATTTCTTCGTATAGAAGTACTCACGGAGAACGGATCCCTTTGGATCGACGCCGATGACTTTCACATTCGGGTTCTGTTCTTTGAGATACTTCCCAGCTCCGCTGATCGTTCCACCAGTACCGATGGTGATGACAACGTAATCGACTTGTCCACTGGTCTGCTGCCAGATTTCTGGTCCTGTCGTTTTGTAATGAGCCTCGACATTTTTGGGGTTGTAGTATTGATTTGCAAGGACTGAATTCGGTGTCTCGCGGACGACTCGCTTGGCAACCTCGTAGTAACTTTCCGGTGAATCGTGCGACACCGCAGTAGGGGTGACGATTACTTCCGCGCCGAAAGCCCTCAAGAGGTGGATCTTCTCCTGGCTCATTTTGTCTGGCATCGCAAACACGGTTTTGTATCCCTTGATTGCCGCTGCAATCGCTAGGCCGAGCCCCGTGTTCCCAGAGGTCGACTCAACGATTGTCCCGCCGGGCTTTAATCTCCCCTCTCGCTCTGCTTCTTCGATCATTTCCAGAGCAATGCGGTCTTTCACTGATCCGCCAGGGTTGAAGAACTCCACCTTCGCCAGGATGAGGGGTTCAAAGCCCTTCGAGAGCTTATTGATTTTCACAAGCGGTGTTTTGCCAACACATTGTGCGATGTTATCATAGTACTGCATTTGGTTCTGATCTCTTAGCATTTTGATTCCTCGATACACTTGCATGCCTTCTTTAGCACTTCCTTGCTATTCTTGAATGTCAGTTTTTCGCGTGCCGCTTCATAGGGCAGCCACTCAAAGCCGATATGCTCGTAGGAGAGTTTCACACTCTTCTGCCTGGTCTCTACCAAGTAGTAGGTCACAATCTTGAAGATATTCTCGCCTTTCCACTTGTAGAAGTACTTAATTGTCTCCCTGAATCCTTCAATGAACCTCAATCGTGTGATCCCTGTCTCCTCTTCGATCTCACGTCTGACAGTCTCTTTCTCTTCTTCCCGCTTCTCGACGTTTCCCTTAACAAAATCCCAGTGTCCCAGTTCATACTGAAGTAGAAGAAACTCTGCACCCTTTTTGGTCTTCCTGAAGATGACAGCGCCAGCGGAGATCTCTCTGGGCATTCGGCATGAGACTGACGAGTGAGTGAGGTGGTCGCAACGCCTGGGGTGATTTTCAAACCGGAGAAAAATATACCTTAATTGTGCGTGAATAGCAAGGTGTCTCATTGGACTTCTAATCGTAAGAACCCAATTCGGTAAGCAGCGACTCCCTTGATTCTCGGCCATTTTTTGCTTAGTTTTGATTCAGCGTTATCAAAAGAATTCATCTTTCAGCCCCTCCCCAGTGTTTCTTACGTACGTTGCCATTGCGGGGATGAGTTACTTCATCGGCTCTCTCCCCACTGCATATCTTCTTGTCAAATGGAAGACTCATCAGGACGTCCGAAAGATGGGCACGGGCAACGTTGGGGCTTTGAACAGTTACGAGGTCACCCGTTCGAAGTTCGTTGGGCTCACGGTTTTAGTCGTTGATCTCATAAAAGGAGCTCTAGCGGTAGTTCTCACTCGTTCTTGGTCGGGCGGATCATTTGTTTTTCTTGGTCTTGCAGCCTTGGCGGTTGTCGTTGGTCATAACTATCCAGTATGGCTAAGTTTTAAAGGCGGCCGAGGACTTGCGCCGGCAGCTGGTGCAGTTCTCGTGGTCAATTGGGTGTTCGTAATCGTCTGGGGTGCCATGTGGGCGTTGACGTACTTCCTGACAAAAAACATTCATAAGGGTAATATCTTTGCCATTGTTGTGACACCGTTTCTCACCTTGCTTCTCTCTGGGCCAATGGTGGACTGGGGGATGTTGGAAGTTGGGGACCGTGAGTCTTTTGTGCTGTTGGGATTTCTCCTCTGTGCGTTCCTTTTTTTGAGGCATCTTCAACCCCTCAAGGAGATACTCTCTGGGAAATCCCGATGAAGGACATGACGAATACCATATTGCGAAAGACGATATCGTTAGGGCAGTGAGGCAAGTTCTCAGAAGAAAGCGGCAGGGTTAAGGGCGAGTGATTTTGATGAGGAAACAGCTCTGTTGGCTCTTGCGAGGAAGTCAGGACTCAGTCGAGATTGATTGTCGAGACTTATTGGCTACCTCATCCAAAGTCTGATAGGATCTCACCATGAGCACAAAAAAGGGAATTTCGCTTTTCGACCAAGGTCGATACGACGAGGCGAGGGCCGAGTTTGAAAAAGCTATCCCACGAAGTCCAGACGATGCTGAACTCCATAACTGGGTTGGCCGTGTGGCGCTAAAACAGATGGTATACGAGGATGCGGAGCAGGCTTTCCGCAAGGCCAGTGAGTTGAACTCTCAGGAACCGGCCTACCATTACAACCAGGGATTGGCACTGCAGGGTCTCGGACGCCTTGCAGATGCAGAAAAAGAGTATCGGGCTGCTCTTAATCTGGACGAGAATTACTTGCTTGCCCGCAGAGGCTTGGGAAGCTTGCTGTTCAACCGGGGACTTTACGGGGAAGCTAAAGTTCAATTTGAGAAGGCTCTTTCGCTGGATCCAAGTGATGCTGACATCCATAACGACTTGGGCCGCGTGGCACTAAAGCAGGAGCGCTATGTGGATGCCGAACGGTTCTTCCGGAAAACCAGCGAGCTTAAGCCCGCCGAGCCTGCCAGTCACTACAATCTGGGTCTGGCATTACAGTATCTCGAACGATTTCCAGAGGCAGAGATGGAATACCGCGTGGCCCTCAATCTCCAAAAAGATTACCTCTTAGCTCTGCAGGGTCTAGGGAGTCTGCTCTTCGACCAAGGGCGTTACGACGAGGCTAAGGCTGAATTCGAGAAATCCCTTTCACTAAGTCCGGACGACGCCGATACTCTCAATTCTCTGGGACGTATCGCGGTAGCTCAGCAGCGGTACGAAGATGCCGAGCAGCTCTTCCGCAAAGCCATAGAACTAAGCCCTTCGGAACCAGTTTTTCACTATAACTTGGGTTTGGCACTGAAGAACCTCCGACGGTACCCAGATGCCGAAAAAGAATACCGTGCTGCTCTCAAGCTAGACGAGGGCTACGTTCGAGCGAGGAAAAGTCTAGGAGGTTTACTTTTCGACCGGGGACTTCACGACGAGGCCAAGGTAGAGTTTGAGAGGGCCCTGTCTCTAAACTCGAACGACGCTGATGCGATCAACTCCATTGGTCGTGTTGCAGTAGCTCAGCAGCAGTACGAGGATGCAGAGCGATACTTCCGCAAAGCGTCTGAGCTGACCTCTGAAGAGCCAGCCTATCATTATAACCTGGGATTGGCGTTACAGCATCTCAAGCAATACCCTGAAGCAGAAAAAGAGTACCGGGCTGCCCTCAAACTTAACAAAGGCTACCTTCTCGCTCGCAGAGGTCTGGGAGAGCTACTCTTCGATCAGGGTCTCTACGACGAGGCTAAGGCAGAGCTTGAGAAGGCCCTTGCCCTCGACCCCAATGATGCTGGAACTCAGAACGGGCTGGGTCGCGTAGCATTAGAGCAGCAGCGTTATGAAGATTCGGAGCGGTTTTTCCGCAAGGCCAGTGAGCTCGCCCCTGAGGAGCCAGCCTATCATTACAACTTCGGGCTTGCGCTAAAGAATCTCAACCGCTACGAAGAAGCAGAGAAAGAGTACCGCGCTGCCCTCAGTCTCAAGGAAAGCTACCTCCTCGCTCGACAAGGTTTAGGAGGGTTGCTCTACGACCAGGGGCTTTACGACGAGGCCAAGGCAGAGTTTGAGAAAGCGCTTGCCCTCAACTCCAATGATGCAGGAACCTACAACGGGCTCGGCCGCGTGGCGCTTGAGCAGCATCGTTATGAGGATGCCGAGGAGTTCTTTCGTAGAGCGAGTGAACTGACTCCCAAGGAACCGGCCTATCACTACAACCTGGGATTGACCCTAAAGAGCCTCCATAGCTTCGAGGGTGCGGAGGAAGAGTTCCGACGGGCTCTAGAGGTCGACAAGGAATACTACTTAGCTCACAATGGCCTAGGAGGATTGTTCTTTGAGCAAAAGCGTTACGACCAGGCTAAAGAGGAGTTTAAGAGGAGCCTTTCGCTCAACCCGAAGGATGCTGATGCGCACAATTGGCGGGGCCGCGTTGCAGTAGTGCAGAAGCAGTATGATGATGCCGAACGGGCCTTCCGAGATACAATCCAGCTTGACGAAAAATGGTCGCCTGCCCACCTAAACCTTGGTTCACTGCTAATACTATTGGAGCGTTATGTTGAGGCTGAAACTCATCTCCAGGAAGCAGTGAAGCTCGACCCTCGTGATGATGAAAGCCACAACGAGCTTGGTAGGTTGTTCTATACGACGGGTAAATATTCGGAAGCGGTCTTCCAGTATCGCCAAGCGGTTCGAACCAATGCGAAGAACGTCACAGCCCAGAGGGGATTAGTGCTCAGTCTCATGGCTGCTGATCGCTTTGACGAGGCTGAACGCCAGCTCAGGCCCTTGGTGGAGTCGAAAGGCTATTCGAGGATTGACACCAAAAATGCTTGGATCGTTCACCAGACACTAGCAGAGCTGTTCACCCGCCTCGGCCAAAGGCGTGGTGATGCAATGTTTTATGATGAGGCGCTGGCAGCCGTTGACAAAGCTCTTTCTGGCGCTCCCGGAGAATACAAAGCTGAACTCAACTATAAGCGAGGGATCATCAACTACTATTTGAAACAGTATGAAGTTGCAGAAAGAGACTTCGACCGGTGTGTCAATCTGGATAAGACCCACTATTCTGCGAAGCGTAACCTGGAACGTCTTCGGACTTCCCTCTCAGGGCGAAGGTCCAAGACGCTACAAAGATTAGGCATAACTGTTGGAAGCCTCGCAATCATTCAATTGATTGGATTGTGGATCCTCTACTTGGTTGGATTGAAGGATGGAAAAGAAATTGTGAGCCCAGCCACTTTCGGGGTTCTCGCCCCGCTTTTTTTTGCGTTCATTTTAGTAAGTCTCCTTCTTCCCCAACTAACCAAGCTCAAAGTCGGCGGATTGGAGGCAGAAATCGAAAAGGCAACACCTGAGCCTTTGGAGGGACCTAAAGGGCTCCGGTTGGAGACGAGTGAAACCTTAGTTCCCTCGTCGAACATAACCCCTGAACCCGGGAAAGAAGAAGAAAGGGGGGCGGAGAAAAAAGCTTCTTCCTAGCACCATAGCAAGGACGACGAGTTGCAATTGGGACTCTAATTCATGATCGACGTTTCATTAATGCGGTGAAACAAGTTCTCAAGAGAACACGTTAGACCTTGTGACGAGCAATATTGATGGAGAAATAGCCATGAAGAATCGTTCTTTACTATTTATTCTCATTCCCCTTCTGGTGGTTATTGTCTTGGGACTCAGTTTCCTTCTTAGACGGGAGACACATCCGTCCTTTGAAAGTGAGACCGTATCGACCGGGGATAAACTTCTATTTGAGACTCAGGCGGTCTCTGCTCAATTTTCGATCAAAGATAGTGTCGCAGCTGATGTTACAAAATCGCGTCGCAATGCCATAACGCGAACCGTCGAAGCCGTCAGTCCCGCTGTCGCTGGCATCAACGTGACGGAAATTCAGGAATACGCCTACCGCGATCCCTTCGAAGATTTTTTCAACGATCCCTTCTTCCGACAATTCTTTGGAGACAGGGAACGCAGGCGGCGATCGTTCAAGCAGGAAGTCAAGGGCCTTGGTTCTGGGTTTCTTATTTCACCCGACGGCTACATCGTTACGAATGATCACGTGGCGGGCCGCGCATCAGAGATTGTTGTCACACTAACCAGCGGCGAAAAGTACAAAGCTAAACTCGTCGGGACGGATGCAGTCTCCGATATTGCCCTTCTGAAAATCAATGGGAGCAACTTTCCGTATGCAAGGCTGGGCAACTCGGAGGATGTTATCATCGGCGAGTGGGCAATTGCTTTCGGAAATCCATTCGGTTTATTTGAGATTAGCAATGAGCCCACTGTCACAGTCGGCGTTGTAAGTGCGACGAAGATGAACATCCCCGCCGAGGGTGGTCGTGTGTATCGCGGCATGATCCAGACTGATGCAGCCATCAATTCTGGAAACAGCGGCGGCCCGCTCTCCAACAGCGTTGGCGACATCATCGGGATGAACACGTTGATCTATACCCCGAATCAGGGGAACATCGGTGTGGGCTTCGCAATTCCGATTAACCGGGTCAAGGCTGTCATCACAGAGCTGAAGAACAAAGGAAAGGTCGAGCGCGATTTCTGGACTGGACTGAGAGTTCAGCAGGTTGATGAATCAATCGCGAAAGCCATCAAGCTTGCGAAAGCAGAAGGAGTGATTGTCAATGACGTGGAGAGGGGCAGCCCCGCGGCTAAAGCAGGACTCAAGGTCGGTGATGTCATCCTTGAGGTCAATGGAGAGAAAATCGTAGGTGAGAATGCGATCGTTGGAGTTGTGAACTCCGCGAAGGCCGGGGATGTGCTTCATCTGAAGGTTCTTCGTGATAAGAATGTAATGAGTCTTGTTCTGAAGCTGGAAAAGCGATCGAGTTAACGGTATGATTTCGAGATACACCAGGAAGGAAATGGGTAAGGTCTGGTCGGAGGAGAACAAGTTTCGCCTCTGGCTGGAGATTGAACTTCTCGCTTGCGAAGCCCAGGCTCAGCTTGGTGTTATCCCCAAAGACGCCGTCCAGAAAATCAGGGGGCGAGCAAAATTTGATGTACGTCGGATCGAAGAAATCGAGAAAGAAACGAAGCACGACGTGATCGCGTTCCTGACGAACGTCGCAGAGTCCGTCGGTCCGGAGTCGCGCTTTGTTCACCTCGGAATGACCTCTTCGGATATCCTTGACACCGCCCTCGCAGTCCAGATGAAACAATCAGGGGATATCCTATTGGAAGATCTCCTGGATTTGGCCTCGATACTCGGACGACGGGCGAAGGAATTCAAGCACACGGTCATGGTCGGACGGACGCATGGCATCCACGCGGAGCCAACCACTTTTGGCCTGAAGCTTGCGCTCTGGTACGACGAGACGAATCGAAACATCGGACGGATGAAACGTGCGATCGATACGATCTCGGTTGGACAGATCTCAGGCGCCGTTGGCACGTATGGCCATCTTGATCCATTTGTCGAGCGGCATGTCTGTGAGAAATTGGGCTTGAGGTCTGCCCCGATCTCCTCGCAGATTTTGCAACGTGACCTTCATGCAGAGTTTCTCTGCACGCTCGCGATCATCGGGAGCTCGCTCGAGAAGTTCGCTACCGAAATTCGACATCTCCAGAAAACTGAACTCCTCGAGGCAGAAGAATATTTTTCTGAAGGGCAGAAGGGATCCTCAGCAATGCCGCACAAGAGAAACCCAATCACCTGCGAGCGTGTCGCAGGTCTCTCTCGCGTCCTGCGCGGTAACGCCCTCGCGGCTATGGAGAACATCGCTCTCTGGCATGAGCGGGACATCACGCACTCCTCAGTGGAGAGGATCATCATCCCTGACAGCTGCATCCTTGCAGATTATATGATTGCTACTTTTTCGGATATCATCAATCGATTGCTTGTGTACCCGGAGAACATGAAGAGGAATCTTGACCTTACGAAAGG
>CAYHSB010000071.1:5955-8088 GCA_964359185.1 uncultured Chitinophagales bacterium | reverse complement strand
CTGTATGTTTTGCAATTAGACCGAAATCCTCTTCAGGTGCATCTGGAATCGATTTCCTCAGCGCAGAGATTGAAACAGGGTGGTTGTCACGCTCAACATCAATGACGACATCATCCCCGATATTCTCAAGATAAACAAGGTTGTAGAACTCCTCCCAGTAAGGAATCTTCTTCCCGTTGACCGCAAGGATTTTGTCCCCAGCTTTGAACCCAGCATTGTCGGCAGGGCTCTTCTCAACGACGTAGCTTACTTCCGTCGTCTGTCGGTAGATTTTTCCACGGACAAAGTTGATTGCCCAGAAAATTGCGACCGCGAGAAGCACATTCATGAGAACACCTGCCGTGATCACAAAGATGCGCTGGTAGTACGGCTTAGCGCGAAACTCCCACGGCTGCGGTTCCTTGTTAAGAAACTCCGTGTCGAAACTCTCGTCAATCATGCCAGCAATCTTCACGTATCCACCGATAGGAATCCACGAGACACAGTAATCAGTATCACCAACCTTCTTCCCGAACGCACGGGGTGGGAAGCCAATGGAAAATCGTTCTACGCGCATCCCTGAGAGCTTCGCTGCAAGGAAGTGTCCAAGCTCGTGGATGAAGACGAGAATTCCAATCGCGAGCAGGAAGTAAAGGATATTATTCAGGAATCCCATGCGATGATAGTAAGCTTTTTCCCTTCAAGATTCTCAGCACCACGACGCGGCGAGTTCCCGCGTTTCCCGATCGACCTGAATAATCTCATCTAGGCTTGGCCGAGGGATGGGGTGGTGAAGAGACAGTGCTCTTTCAATGAATCTTGGTATCTGACTGAACTTAATTTTGTTTCTCAAGAACGACTCAACAGCAACTTCGTTTGCTGCATTGAGAACAGTAGTAGCCGTGCCCCCCAGGTTGAGGGCTTCATACGCCAGGCCGAGGCATTCAAATTTCGTTAGATCCGGTTTGAAGAAGGTCATCTCACAGAGTGTCGAAAAGTCCAGTCGGTCGTAGCTTGAAGGCACGCGATCCGGATAGGTCAAGGCATATTGGATCGGGATCTTCATGTCGGGGACACCCAGTTGCGCCTTCACCGAGCCGTCGACAAACTCCACCATGGAATGGACGATGGACTGTGGATGAATGACGACTTCGATTTTTTCTGGTGGCAAGTCGAAAAGCCAATGGGCTTCAACAACCTCAAGCCCCTTGTTCATGAGCGTTGCTGAGTCAATTGTAATCTTGTTTCCCATTTTCCAGTTTGGGTGCTTGAGGGCTTCCCCAACAGTGACATTCTCGAAGGCAGCCTTCTTGGTATTGAGAAACGGCCCTCCTGAAGCAGTAAGGATAAGCTTTGAGATGTTTTCTTTCCGTTCACCAACAAGGCATTGGAGAATTGCACTGTGTTCGCTGTCGATTGGGATGAGTGTGAGATTCCGTTCCTTTACGAGACTCATGATCAGTTCACCAGCAACGACTAACGCCTCCTTCGTCGCGAGTGCGACCGTTTTTCCACTCTCCAGTGCTTTTATCGTCGGCTTGAGACCTGCAAAGCCAACGAGTGAACTCACGACAATGTCAACGTCATCGCGACTCACGGCCTCAAAGGCTCCCATTTCTCCGGAGAGCACCTCCATCGTGCCATCGGTCATCTTGCGGAGCTTAGCGGCCGCATTCTCATCGAGCACGGCAACTCCGCGTGGTCGGAAACGCTTGCTCTGTTCGCTGAGGAGTTCGATGTTTCGATTCGTTGCCAGGTAGGTCACACAGAATTCGTCGGGAAAATTCGCGATCACTTCGAGACAATTTTTCCCGATTGACCCCGTTGATCCGAGTATTGCGATGTTCTTCATTCGTGATGAGCAATCATTTCATTGAAAAGGTACTGAAATATCGCAAGGAAGTCAAGGAATTGCCAAGAGAGGAGGGATTCGCAAAGCTCATTTGAAAGCGGGGATTTTTTTGCTATATTGATTTTGTTCGTAATTTCAAAGCAAGAGATTCTTTCGAGAAGAAAATGAAACGAAACAGAAAGCGACTTCTCTTTTTCTACATTTCAGCGTTACTTGTTTTCCTGACGAATGTTCATGCGCAGGAGGTCACCGAGGAAGCGAATAAACTCCGCTTGGCTCAGAATCTCGAGCGCTCTGGGGAA
>CAYHSB010000071.1:0-5855 GCA_964359185.1 uncultured Chitinophagales bacterium | reverse complement strand
CACCGAGGAAGCGAATAAACTCCGCTTGGCTCAGAATCTCGAGCGCTCTGGGGAATATGAAAAGGCCGCGAGAATCTATGAGGAACTCCACACCCGCAATCCTGTGAATTTTGTGTTCTTCGATGGATTGCATCGGATGTACGTGCAGCTCAAAGAGTATGGGAAGGCAGTGGCCCTGGTTCAGCGGCGGCTGGAGCTTCAGCCGAGAGATCTTAACCTCCTGGGAATACTCGGTGAAGACTACTTGAAAGCGGGAAAAGAGGAGGACGCGAACGCTGTATGGGAAAGAGCACTTGCAACCGACGAGAAGAATCAAAATGTTTATCGCTTCATCTCAAACATCCTTCTTCAGAATCGCCAGTTTTCGAAGAGCGCAGAAGTTCTCCTCCGAGGAAGGAAGATCATCGGAAACCCCAACCTCTTTGCGATTGATCTGGGTTACACCTACACCATACTCGGAAGCTATAGCGAGGCTACGAGAGAATATGTTCGCGTGCTCAGGGAAAATCCTGCAAACCTGAGCCTTGTTGAAACGAGGATGGCATTGTACACTGCGAAACCGGATGGACTCAGGGGAGCGATCAGGGCAGTGCAAGAGGAGATTCGAGGCGATGAGAAGAACGTTTATCTCCACCGCCTTCTCGCTTGGCTGTATCTTGAAGGGAAGCAATTTGAGAATGCTTTTTCGGTTTATCAGTTGATTGATCAACTCAGCTCGTCCACAGGCCAGGAATTGCTCGGCTTTGCCGACCGGGCATTCAAGGAGAAGGCTTTTGAAGTCTCGGCGAAAGCCTATAAAGAAGTCATCGAGCGGTATCCGAAAGCACAGATCATACCCGTTGCGAGGTTCGGCTATGCTCGCGTACTCGAGGAACTGAGTGCTAGGAACGATACCCTCTTCACTTCTGATAGAGCAGACAACCGTCAACTCGATGAGCAGTATCCCGCGACCGAGGCGCATCCAACCTATGGTGGTGCAATAGCCTACTACCATGGGATAATTCAAGATTATCCTCAGTCAGATTTCGCGCTGCAGTCACTCTATCGGATCAGTCTAATCAAGTTCGATCGATTTTTTGACATTGATGGTGCTCTTCAGACTCTCGACCAAGTTGAGAGAGTGTTCCCGCCCTATCGCGTGATGCCAAACGCGGCATTGAAATCCGGAGAAATCCTCGTCGCGAAAGGCGAGCTTGAGAAGGCAGCCGAGCGGTTCCGCCGGGTGAAGCAAAACACTTCTGCGTCACAGGATGAGAAGGACAAAGCGATGTACGCACTCTCCGAGATCGATTACTTTCAAGGTGCGTTTGATTCAGCACTCACAAAGCTCAAAGGCTTGCTCGGTAACCTATCCGCTGATATTGCCAATGATGCGCTTCTCTTGCAGGAGTTCATTAAAGAACACCGAGCCGGAAACGAGCTTGTTCTAAAAGAATACGCTCACGCAGAACTCCTTGAGCGGCAGCGTAAGTTTTCTGAAGCCGTAGCGATCCTCGAGAGGCTAATTAGCACTGCCGCCGGCACACCGATTGTTGACGATGCCTTGCTCAGAGTCGCTCAATTGCAGGCAAAGATGGGTGACCCGAGGCGTGCGCTTTCAACGTATGACAGACTCATCACCGAACACCCCGAGAGTATCCTGCGAGACAAGGCTCAATTTAGCATTGCCGAGATTTATCAGTATACCTTGAAGGAGAAACAGAAAGCCATCGGGGCATACCAGGAGCTGCTCGAGAGGTATCCGAATTCACTCTTCCTCGATGAAGTCCGAAAACGGATACGAGAGTTGCGGGGAGACAATCTGTAGGAGGTATAGACTGATTGTAACTTTATCACCACGATCCATTAAGGAGATTCAAGATGCTGCGAACACTTTCAACTCTTCTTTTCACAATACTCTGTGTCTATTCAATCTGCTCTGCCCAGGAGGTTGCTGTGACAGAGCACAAACTGAAGAATGGGTTGAGAGTGTTGCTCGCGGAGGACCACACAGTCCCGAGCATCTGCTTTTACATTTATTTTCACGTTGGCGGGCGCAATGAACGTCCTGGCATCACAGGTATTTCGCACTTGTTCGAGCACATGATGTTCAACGGTTCGGCCAAATACAAGCCCACCGAGCTCGACCACATCATCGAAGCAGGCGGTGGCTACTCTAATGGCAGCACCTGGAATGATTTTACCAATTATTGGGAGGAGTTTAACAGCGATATTCTTGACAAAGTCTTCGACATCGAAAGCGACCGCATGAGGGCACTCAAACTTGATACGGCCAACGTCGAACAGGAGCGCGGCATCGTCAAAGAGGAACGGCGTGTGAGTGTGGACAATAGCGTCGATGCCAAAATGGAAGAAGATCTCTACGCTAACGCATTTGTCGCACATCCGTATCAATTTCCCGTCGTTGGCTGGATGGGTGACCTGGACAACATCACGCTTCACGATGCAAAGGACTATTTCCGCATCTACTATGCGCCGAATAATGCTGTCGTTATCATTACAGGTGATTTCAAAAAGGACGACGTCATCAAAAAGATGGAACACTACTTTAGCGACATTACGGCGCAACCGTCGCCCCGCCCCGTCAACAACGCTGAGCCAGAACAGCAAGGAGAAAAGCGGATCAAGCTGCATAAGGTTGCCGAGCTCCCAGGAGCCATGATTGGCTATAAGGCTGTTGCCGTAAGCGACAAAGAGTATTATCCACTCGAAATGCTTCAGACTATTCTCTCGCGCGGACAGAGCTCCCGCCTGTATCACACCCTCGTCTATGAGAAACAGCTGTGTTCAAGCGTCTTTGCCAGTGTCGACGACCGAATTGACCCGGGGCTGTTTACATTCTATGCGAAGATGAAGCAAGGAAAAACCACTGAAGAAGCTGAAAAAGAAATCTATGTCATCCTCGAAGGGATTCAAAAGAACGGCGTGACTGACGACGAAGTGCAGAAGGCGAAAAACACGGCACAGGCAGATTATGTGCGTAGATTCAAAACCAATTCAGGGGTTGGTTTTATCCTCGGCTACTACGATGTGATTCACGGTGATTACAAGAAAGCATTCGATGTTGTAAAGAATTACGATGCCGTTACAAAGGAAGATGTGCAGCGCGTTGCGAAGAAGTATTTCTCCGAAAGGACACGCACGGTCGTCACGCTCATTCCGGAGAAGGCTGAAGCAAAACCGGCCTCTTCTTCACAATAAACAACCCGTTCGTCCATCCATTTGAAAGCCTAACTATGAAACGATTGACTCTTTGTCTTTTGTCTCTCGCCATAGGAAGTCCTCTCCTGTTCGCTCAGAAGATCGAAGTTCCTCCCTACAAAAAGGAAACGCAGACGAACGGCTTGACAGTCGTTTTGATGGAATACCATAAACTCCCACTCATTGAAGTGCGGCTCACTGTCAAAGGAGGGACCTCATACGATCCGAAGGGCTCTGAGGGCCTAGCAGGCTTAACTGCAGGTCTCCTTCGAAAAGGAACGGCGACGAGATCTGCAACACAAATCTCCGACGCAATTGACTTCATCGGAGGCTCACTCAATGCGAGTGCGGGCGCGGATTATTTCACGATAACGTCAGAAGTTTTGAAGAAAGATTTAGAGAAAGGCTTCGAACTGTTTGCAGATGTTGTTCTGCATCCTGCATTCGCGCAGGACGAACTTGAGCGCGAGCGTTCCCAACGTATTGCAACGATTGCACAGTCCAAAGAAAACCCCAGCTCGATCGCATCGATCTGTTTCAACAAGACGGTCTATGGCGCACACCCATACGGGAATTCCACCATCGGTACGAGTGAATCGTTGAAGAAAATTACACGCGCGGATGTACAGACGTTTTACAAAGAACTCTTCCTGCCGAATGCTTCTATCCTCACGATCGTCGGCGACTTTGACACTGAGCCGATGCTCGACAGAATCAAGAACGCGTTCGGCAACTGGGAGAGAAGAACGCCAAGATCCATGGCGTTTGAAAAGCCCGTGATGCACAAGGGGCGGAGGATGGTGATTGTGAACAAATCTGACGTTACACAGACACAAATTCGGATCGGGAACATCGGCATTGACCGGAAGAATCCTGACTTCTTTGCCATTGCCGTGGCGAATAGCATTCTTGGCAATGGCTTTACCTCGCGGCTCACGGAAGAAATTCGCGTTAAGCGTAGCCTAACGTATGGTGTCTCGAGTCAGTTTCCCGCAAACCTTGAAACGGGCATGTATTTGATTAGCACCTTCACGAAGAATCAGACAACACGCGAGGTGATTGACATTACACTCGCCGAAGTGAAGAAGTTCCGTGATGAAGGTGCCACAGCAGAGGAGCTATCCAAAGCACAGAATTACCTTGCTGGAGGATTTGCTCGCAGCTTGCAGGCACCCGAGGCGCTCGCAGCGCAAATCAGCGACATGGAGTTTTTCAATCAAGCATCGGATTATTTGACGACCTACATTCAAAAGCTTAAGGCCGTCACGCTCGACGATGTAAAGCGCGTGGCACAGAAGTATTTTCTTTACGACGATCTCGTCATGCTTGTGGTGACACCAGCCAAAGACGTGCAGCCGAAGCTTGAATCGCTAGGCAAGGTGGAAGTTATGGATTTTCAGAATGTTATAAACTGATATGGGATTTGAGATTTGTGATTTGGGGTAGATGCTTGATTAGTTCTCCCCAATGTCCAATCCATCCAGAGAGATTGCATTCATGCAACGACAGTCGATGAAGTGGCTATGCTTGCTTGTCGCAGTTTTTGCAGGGCTGGGGACGGTCCACGCACAGCAAAAGGTCCTCGTCAATATGGATTTGAAACAGACGGATCATCTGAAGGCGTATGGTGTCGCGTACTGGGCGCTCACGCGTGGGATCGAGGTGGATTGGTTATTGAATTATCGCGGTGGCTCTTTCCTCATGGATTACCATGATCTCCTTGCAACGGAGTGTAGAGTACGCGGTGTAGCCTTCGAGACACTGAGCGGTTCTGATGCAGCAAAGCTCTATGCTGAGATCTCCAAAGACGACAATAACATGGATGCTGTCCGCCTTGAGAAAGCGCCGAAGGTTGCTGTGTATGTGCCGCCGGGCTTCAAGCCGTGGGATGATGCCGTGACGTTAGCGCTCGAGTACGCCGAGATACCGTACGACAAAGTCTGGGACGACGAGGTCTTCGCGGGCAAGTTAGCTCAGTATGACTGGCTCCATCTCCACCACGAAGATTTCACCGGACAGTATGGGAAGTTTTATCGGAACTATGGAACATTCCCCTGGTACATCGACCAGCAGATTCTCTACGAGAAGGAAGCATACAAGCTGGGATACAAAAAGGTTTCCGATGAGAAGAAGGCAATTGCTCGAGCGATCAAAGATTATGTGGGAAGCGGCGGGTTCATGTTTGCGATGTGCTCGGCAACGGATAGCTACGATATTGCTTTGGCCGCAGAAAACGTTGACATCTGCGATGTGATGTACGACGGCGATCCTCCCGATCCGAGTGTGCAGAGTAAACTCGATTACTCAAAACCTTTTGCCTTTGAGAGATTTGCGCTTGAGATGAATCCCCTCATTTATGAATACTCGGATATTGATGTTCCCCCGAGCGAACCGCTTCCACTCTGGGATCAGTTGACCGATTACTTCACGCTCTTTGAGTTCTCAGCGAAGTATGATCCTGTTCCGACCATGCTCACGCAAGATCACGTCTCTGTGGTGAAAGGCTTTATGGGTCAGACAACAGGCTTCAAGAAGAGTCTCATCAAGCGCAACATTGTTATCTTATCGGAAAAAGAAGGGACTGACCAGGTGAAGTACCTGCACGGAAACTTCGGACGCGGGACATTTACCTTCTACGCCGGCCACGATCCAGA
>CAYHSB010000070.1:6120-8145 GCA_964359185.1 uncultured Chitinophagales bacterium | reverse complement strand
GGATAGAGGTAATATTCCGAGATCATGTCGGTTGGCTCTTTGGAAGGCTTTCCGTCCTTCGTGTAAAACTTCAGGATGTAGTACCCCAGCTCGTACTTCGCTGTCTTGATCTGTTCGAGGATGTTCTCGTGACTGAAGATGTAAATGTCATCAGACAATGGCTTCTCATAAATGTTGGGATCAGGACCTACACTTCGATACCTTCAATCGGGCCAGGTCTTACAAGTACGAGGATAGCAGATTGAGGGACGATGAGATACTTCTTCGCTTCATACTCAATCTCGATCGCCGCCTCGCGAAGGAAAATCGCGTAGTCTCCCTCCTCTGCCTGAAGTGGTATATACTTCACGGGTTCCTTTGGTGTCGTCGACCACGGCTCCTGATCGAGGTAGTTCGGATTGGCAACCGGATATCCCGGTCCGACCTGGACGATATAGCCCCCACGGACCTTCTCCTTTTCTTTTACGGTAGGAGGTAAATAGAGTCCGTGAGCTGTGCGGTCGGAATCCTCTTCAGGTGTGATGAGGACTTTATCTCCAACAACAATGATCTTTTTCTTGGTTCGAATTGCCATACGGTGTGTATCCATTTCCCGGCTCCAGTAGAAAATATAGAAAAAATTTGATTGTAAGCAAACGGGGTGATTCTTGCCTGTCCTTGCTATGATCAAGGATTCAACTTTGGGCATCGTTGAGGAAAAAATTCAAGATTCAATGCTCAACGGCTCTCGTTCGAAGCTCTATCGACCGGCCCCTTGTTTGATTTGCCACTTCGTTTGAGAAATGTAGTGAGGACAAGCCCAATGCCAAACGAGAAAAGCCCGCACAGAACGTTCACTAGTCGGTCTGACGGGGAGGAGGGATAAAAGACAAGGAGGATCAAAATCCCACCGATGATCATCGCGATAATTCCAACGAGCCGATACGCAGAAAAGCCACTCGGGTCAAACGATCGCACTTCGGCATATACGGGGGTCCCAAGGTCGTGTCGGAATGATTCCAGGCGGTCTTGATCTTCTCTTTTTCTATTCTGGAATTGACGCGAAAGTAAGAACGTTCCTCCGCTGACCACAAGGCCAGTGAAGACTAGAAGCTCGTACCGGTTTGGATGCCCGCCTCCGATGACGGCCAAAACGATGAGTTCGGCTGCGAGCCCCAGTGCGGACGAGGCGATCGCAGACCACCAGGGCGTGCGCGTGAGGAGAAGCCCAAGCATTACAGGAAGCATCAGGGGTGGGCCGGAAATGCCGTAGAAGTAGAGTGCAAACTCAAACGCTCCCCCAAAGCGCGGGATGTAGAGTGCTACACTAATACCTAACAATCCGACAACGATGATGATAAGCTTCGCGACGATCACTTGATCCCTATCCGTTGGCTCTCGCATCGAAAATCGCTTTTTCAGTCTCACATAAATCTCCTTTGTCAACACCGCGGCAAGCCAGTTGAAGGTATCGTTTGCTTGGCCCATCGTCGCTGCGAAGATTGCCGAGACCACAATGCCGATGAGGCCGTGAGGCAAAATAAGAAGTGAGATGCTTACAAAGGACGCCTCCGTTGGGTCTGCAAATTGTGGCCAGAGTGCAGCGATGTTCGGGAACACTTGCCTCGAGACCATCACTGGAAATATCCAGAGAAGCGGCGCCAGTAAACTAAGGAAGCTACAGAGCACAGCCATTTTCTTCGTGTCTCTCTCATCAGGGACACTGTAATAGCGCTGTGCGATTTGCCATCCGACATTGTATCCCATAAAGACATTGAGAAAATACGCTCCGAAGAAGAACGGGCTGTAGTCTGATCGTGTAAGAGAGAAGTAACCCTCAGGCGAGCCGCTGATGAGCTTTTGAACCCCAACGAAGAGATTTCCTTCACCAAGGAAGAGGAGTGCGAGAGGAAACACCGCGAGCGTCATGATGAGTGTGATGAGGAACTGAATGACATCTGAGATGATCGCTGCCCAGAATCCACCGAAGACAGTATAAATAATCATCACCGCACCAACGATGACCATTGTGAGCTGGAAGCCTGT
>CAYHSB010000070.1:2279-6020 GCA_964359185.1 uncultured Chitinophagales bacterium | reverse complement strand
AGCCCATTCTTGTATGTGAACCCTGCCGCAGCGACAAACATGTACGCTGAGTAGCCCGAAACAAAGTTCGAGAGTCCGGCCATAAGCCACGGCACCTTTCCGCCGGCTTTGAAGTAATCTTCCGTTTTCTTTACGAATCGAGAGAGGTAGATACCCGTCACCACCACAATGAGCATATAGATAACGACGAGGGAGTAATCGATCGCGTTGAGGGTTTTCATTTCAGTTGGAGAAGGGGAAAGGAAGGTCACTTCTAAAGTTCATTGCAATGCGTTTTGATTTTGTGGATCGCATCGGCAACCATTTGAATTTTACTTTTCTCTAGGAGCAAAAGCTGGTGAGGTAGGGTAACTTGTTCCTCGAAACAGAAGCGTTCCGATGCCGGGAGAAATAAGTGCTCATAGTCAGGCCATGGCTTTGCCGATTCAGGAAGCCAACGTGAGATCTCTTTTTCTTGGAAGGCAGGCTGCTTATAGAGCGGCACCCCGTAGCCAATGTCACAGGGCACTCCCTCAGCGCGGAGCGCCTCTACAAACCGATCTCGTGGCACTCCTCCAAACGCATTTTTGTCGTAGCGAATGATGAAGAAATAATAACCTCGCTGGGTAACCCTGTTGTCCTTCTTGAGAGGTTCCGCTCCTCCTATTTCGCACAGCGATTCCGCCAGGAACTGTCCATTCTCGTGCTTGATGCGAACGTACTTTTCTTTGAAGCGCTCGAATTGGACACGCAGAAGTGCGCCCTGTAATTCGCTGAGGCGATAGTTCGAGGCAAGGGCAAAGTGTTTGTACCCGGGCTGCCCCATCACTCGGCCAATGTTGTGGTAAAGACGAGCTCGTTCAGCTAAATCGCTGTTGTTCGTTAAAACAATGCCACCCTCGCCTGCGGTGAAGGATTTCGATTCCTGGAAGGAGAAAGCTCCGATGTCACCGATCGCTCCCACCTTGTGCCCACGCCACTCCGTGCCTTGAGCATGAGCGCAGTCTTCGATGAGATAGAGGTTGTGCTTCTTGACAATCGGTAGGATCAGGTCAAAGTTCACGGGGTAGCCCCCGTAGTGCACTGCAATGACTGCGCGGGTACGCTTGGTAATGGCTGCTTCGAGGGAACCCGGGCTTATCGTTGCCGTCTCGGGGTCTATATCGACAAATACAGGTACGGCTCCGACTGAAGTGACAATGGCGCTGGCAGAGGCGATAAAAGTGACCGCTGGTACAAGGACTTCATCACCCGTCCTGATACCACAGGCCAGCAGCGACAACTCAAGAGCTACGGTCCCATTGCTGACAGCGATCGCATGTTTAGAATTATGGTACTCGGCGAAGGCCCGCTCGAACGTTTCCACTTCCGAGCCGGAGAGCCGACACCATCGACGGCTTCGCAAAGCAGTCAGTACAGCACCTTCCTCCTCAACATCAAACTGAGGCCATGGAGGGAGTTGCAAACTGCTCGCCGCTTGTGGGCCACCGCGTATAGCCAAAGTTGCCATCAGTATTTTAGTTGTTCCGTTCCCAATGTATAAGCTCCGCTGGGAGCGTCATGTCTATAGAAGTCGTGAGCGGCATGAAAAGACGAGTATGTCTCAGACCTCATATCGCTCCTCTTGAGCTCTCGGTATGGTGTTGAATTGAATCTATAAACATATCTTCCCTATCGGAACTTCTATGTGATCATCTTGGGGCGTGTTCTCGAAGAATCGGCTGAATCGCCGCCCAGATACGATCCTGCAATGTTGGACTCAGCCCAAGGTCAACAGCCCAGTTTACCTCATACCCACCTTCTGGGAAAGCTGATGTAGGAGGCAAGTAGAGCTGCCAACCGTTGGCATACCCGATTGCCCATGGCTGTTCATACCCCAGCGTTTGCATTCTCTGCCGCATCGTGACCGCGGTCTCAGCAAAAATCTCGCCTGGTTCCCCCACCAGCACAATGTTAAGTTGCTGAACGCCCATCAACATTACTTCCATTGGACGTTCGCCATCCAGTCCGGCCGGGATTGGACGCTCTGTCATGTGGGGAGGCGCCTCCACTTCCATCGGGTACGGTGGGTCGTCAGCCTGGCGTGATCCATCGAAAGTCGCCCGTTCCACCCACAACCCGTCAACCGAAGGCTTCGTTATGATCGTTCTCATCACATGGATGATCTCTGCTCCAACTGCCCTTCCCAACTCAGTTGTCTCTTCAAACGTACCTCCGCCTCGATCAGCAATGTGCCACTCAAATCTTCCTTTTGGTTCACCAAAGTAACTTCTTCCTTTCATGGTCCCTATGGAAATTCCTGATTGAATACGGGAACGAACCGGGGAGGTCAGAGGGTTTACGTCTCCGCTTCCTCCCTGAGTGACGATGCAGACAGATCCAGGACCTAACATCCCTTCTATAGTCTGACTTGTTACTCCTGGCCAATCGGCGGAGATGAGAAGGTTGTCATATCCTAAGACTACGGCATGGCAGCCAAAATTTGATACAACGCCTATGGCGTGGCCATCATTATCATCAACCCTGATCACGCCGACAAACGGATCGACAGGTCGGTCGAGCCATCGGCGGTTGACGGACCAACCGTAGAGAAAGCCCGAGCCGGCTCCGATGCGGGCGGGGCGCATGCCTTCGACCGCCTGCACGACAGCATTAGCGATAAGCTCCGCCAATGGTGAGTCCCAACTCTTCACGTCCTGGTCGTCGGGTCCCGAGTGATTATGAATCGCGCTTACGAACAGGCGATCACCGGGGAAGCCAGTTCGCTTCTGCACGATCTCGCGTACTGCTGCCACTTGAGGTTCGCGGAGGTAGCAAAGCTCCACCGCACAAAGAGCCCAACCCTGTCCGTCCACATCAAGCGCTAACGCACGGGCATGCAGATCATCATGCACTCCCGTGGAGGGACTTGTCCGGCTTGCATAGCCCATTAAGTGAGATCCGACCCTAGGAGTGATAACCGATTTTCCGAAGCCTGCCTTCAACTTTCCCATTGTGTGCTTACTTAGATTTCTTGATTCCAAGCGGCTTGCAATTACGCCTTGAATATGAGAGCGCCAATCAGGCTCAGGTCTAGCCAAGTCTGATTTTGATTGAAGCCAGCCCAGAGCATTTGGTTTGTCCGGAACCGTGTGCCGTCGTTGTCGTTCACAGCGACATCAAAACCTATCTTCATCCCCGGTTCGGGTCGGACAAGGGGAAGAGAACGCCAGGGTATCCGAACGATGATGTTGTAACCTTTATCTGTCAGCTTCCAGATTGTTTCTGCATCCTTGATTTGCCGGAACCGAACGGGGATATCTCCTTTTGTGTTTTCATCAAAATGGATTGCGCTAAAACCCGGCACCGCAACATGGCGGAAGACGCCCGGTGTTGGTGGATCGTGGCCCTGTTCAGCGTTTACACGAGTATCCAGAATAATTTCAATAGAGTCAAAATCGCTGGGCATCTGTACTTTGGGATCGAACTCGGTCGAGACGATATTGTCAGTTACTTCAGCCCCAACATAAAAGTACTCGTCATCATACATGGCATAGACTTTCGCTGAGAGGTCGTCTGTACCTCGCCACGGTCGGTTACCATAAAGGAGTCTCGAGATCTGTTCCTCACTGTCAATCAAAAGAGGACTGCTAGTATTCCAGTTTCTGAACGTTCCGTCTAAAGTGGGAGGTTTTTGTGCATTGAAGCAATAGCCCACATAGAAATCCTTTCTCCATCTTTGAACGAAGTCCTCACAATGGAGTTCCACCTCAATCGGTGATT
>CAYHSB010000070.1:0-2179 GCA_964359185.1 uncultured Chitinophagales bacterium | reverse complement strand
TCAGGCTCTTGATGACGTAGCCTTTTGCAGGGACAGTAAGCTCTCCAGACTTCGCTCCCTTCAACCAGGCATCAGTTATCGCTAGAGACCCGGGGGAAAGCCGCTTCATGACAGAATCCTTATGAAGAGCGGGCAGACTAACAATTCCTCCCCAGTCATTTGCCTGAGTCTCGACCAGTTCTTGCCAGTCAGATTGAAGCCGGAGTGTCAACTCACACTGCTTCTCTTCCAGCGACGGGTTCCCAATAGGAATGTTCAAGCTATTTTCTAAACCAATATACAAATCCATCTGCCTTGTGCCGAGGTATTTCAAACTCTCTTCACTAGGAGGCGGAACAGCGACCGAATCCCCGAAGGTAGCGAACTCCTTGGATCTACCGTTAACCGTCACGCTCTCGACTTGGAAACCCTTGAGTCTCAGGTCTACAAAGTCGTCGGTGCCCAAGATTTGTAGGTTTCCACCTTCGAAAACAATATCAAGCTTCTGCAGGAGAGAATCAGCCTCGAGCAATTTCTTGCCATCCAAAATGATTTCCTTCACATTGAGGGCGCTAATGCGGGCAAGTTGCTCGTGTCGAAATTCGACACACCAGTAAGAGTTTTCATTTGAGTCTAAATGGACAACGTGGCGGTCATCTTCAAGAAGAACTTCGTATGTATCGCCATACAGCTTCGAGAACTTTGTGACTTTCGGCTTGCCGTGATATGCTTCGAGCAGCGACATGAAGCTCGTCTCTCGAGCAACGCGGCGACAGAAGAACATAGGGAGTCGCTTCTCGTAGTCCTCTCGAATGCCGGGAGTCATAGCCGTGAAGATTTCGGATTGAGGTCCACCCATAACGTGAACCATCAAACCGGTGAGGCCGTTGTTCCTGAAGTTAGCTATCCAACTTTCATCGGTCGTACCGCGATAGATTTCTCTGAATTGATCATAGCCGGGGATTCCAGGTTGTTTCCCAAAAAGATCATCAGGTTGCTTTTCAAGGACAACCCCTTCAACGTGAAGACTGCCAAAGCTATGAATAGGATAATCGATGATGCGCTCATCGTCCGCGGTTACGTTGCAAATATCTATACAGTAACTTCCAAGCAAAGCAACCGTTCGACGGATAAGGGCCCCGCCATAGAGCTTGTCGGAAAATCCTGATGCCACTTTCAATCCCTGTGTCTCACCGAAAAAGTGAAGGTAGCCGTTCGCCCATGCCTGATTCGATTGACTAAGGACAGCGGTGTTATGCGCGATGCTTTGCCTGAACCAGGTTTGTAGGTTTGGTTTGAAATAATCCTGGTTCAGCGGGTCCAGGATCCAATGCTGTCCAAATGCATAGTATCCGATTCCCAGTCGATCTGGGTGTCCATGCTCGCCGCCGACAATGCCGTAATCCAGGTAGAGAAACTTATCGTCTTCCTCAACTCTGTCCCTCAGAATGGCAAAGCCGTTGCCATCAAAGTTATAGCTCGTACAGGGATAGATGGGTCTCTGCGCCTCCGGTAGCTCAGGATTGCAGACAAAGAAGAACTCCAACTCACGCTTAATTCCCTTTTGCTCATAGGCGTACTTCAGAACTTGACCATAGCTGTCGTCTCCGTACCGAGCGTAGCCTACTTCATACTTTGAGATCTTCTCTGGACTGAAGAGAGATCCCCCACCGCTGTCCTTAATGCGAGGGAAGCTGAAATCCGGTGCTAGAAAGTTCAATGGCGCATCGAACATTCTTCTGATCGAGTGTCCAGCGATCTCCATTTGGTAAAGATCTAACCCATGGTGTCGCGCCATCTCAGCGAGCAGGATAAAGCCTTCGAGCGTGAAGAAATGATAGCCAGGACCTTCATACCATGATCCGCTCTTTGGTAAACCCGACGTGAGCTGATAGAGGAATCCTCGTTTGCCGCTGAATGCCCACTCGAGAAGTTCCCGTGTGTTCGTCACAAATCCAATGGCAGCTACAGCATTGTTATACCAAGTTTGGCGATTGGAGACCGTTTCGTCGAACTGAGTGGCCAGGTCTGCTAAGGGTAAAAGGAACATCTCCCGAATTTTTTCATGGTCGGAGGGAGAGAAACACGGACTTTCATAGACTAGATCGTATCCCAACGCGACATGGGCTCCAAAGATGGATTCACCGAGCGTCCCAAAGAAGATGCGTGCTGGCCCGAGGATGTTGTTTTCATTTGGATA
>CAYHSB010000069.1:2598-8172 GCA_964359185.1 uncultured Chitinophagales bacterium | reverse complement strand
ACGCCATCATCAAGATACATTGACTTGTGACAGCTCAATCGGTTCTCGTTCATGGTCGCCCGCCGGGAAGGAAATAGTTCTTTCAGCGATCGACATGAGCGGATACAACGACCTTTACATCCTCACCGTCGGAACAAAGGCTCTCCATCGGCTTACGAATGATTACTACGATGATCGAGACCCCGCATGGTCACCTTCCGGCGACAACATTGCGTTTAGCTCGGACAGAACAGCTTTCGGTGAAAAAGGGAAGTACAATCTTTTTCTCTACGACGTGAAGTCCAGCAAGATCGACTACCTCACCTCTGGCAATGAAAACTATCACGCTCCGAGCTGGTCGCCGGATGGACGCTGGCTCACTTTCACTTCGGATATGGATACTGCCCGAAACATCTGGATGACGGAGGTCAAGGACGGCCGAGCTTCTGTGCGGTCTTCGAAACCGATAGAGATGCGGAAGGTGACGAACTTTACAACTGCTGCCTTTGACCCCCGATGGACTGATTCAGGAGAACTAATCTTTACGGCCTTCGAAAAGTACAGTTTTCAGATTCGGACGATTGACTCAGCGCAGACACGATTCGGTCGATCTCAGGTGCTCCGCCGTGTGGATCGTTTTCCTGAAGATGCTCCCTGGACAACCGAGAAAATCGAGGGTGTCTCAGAAGTCAACGCACTAAAGTATGTCCGTGACTACTCGCTCGACATCGCACAAAGCCAGGTTTCGACAGACCCTGTCTTTGGCACTACTGGCGGCGCGGCCGTGGCTCTCAGCGACCTCCTCGGGAACGATCAATACTACTTCCTCATTTATAACTCGGCACAGTCGAGAGACGAGATCCTTCAGAGTTTTAACATTGCTATCTCACGGATTTCACTCGGCCAGCGGCTGAACTACGCATACGGGATTTTCCATTTCTCAGGCCGACGGTATGACCTCACCGATCCCGACTTGTTCTTTACTGAGCGTGTCTTCGGTGGATATTTCGCATTGAGTTATCCGCTTTCGAAGTTCTATCGGTTCGAGGCGAGCACGAGTCTAAGTCGGTCAGACAAGGAAGTGGTCACCTCACGGAAAGCACTCCTTGTGTCCAACTCGGTCTCCTTTGTCCATGACAATTCGCTCTGGGTCTCGAGCGGTCCTATTGATGGAAACCGATTTATCTTGACACTTGCCTATACGACTGACGTGCAATTCTCGAACGTTGACTACTACACAGTCATTGCCGATTACCGCCGGTACTTCAGGCTAAGCGAGCGGAGTGCCTTCGCAGTGCGAGGCCAGATTTTCTACAATGAGGGTAGAGAGGCGAGGCGGTTTTTCATGGGCGGAAGCTGGGACCTCCGCGGTTACCCACGATGGTCACTCCGTGGCAAGAAGTTGTGGCTCACAAGCGGTGAGCTCCGTTTTCCCTTTATTGACCAACTGGGGATAAAATTCCCATTTGCCAGTATTGGTCTTGGCTCTCTCCGTGGTGCTCTCTTCTTCGATGCTGGGAGTACTTGGGACAAAAAATATGTGGAGACCCTTGGGAGTATTGGCTTTGGATTCCGCTGGAATCTTGGGGGCATTCTTGTCCTCCGTTACGATATAGGAAAGAGAATCGAAAATAACTTCACCCGGCTCCAGAGCGGCTTGTTCCAGCAATTCTTCTTCGGATGGGACTTCTGACAGCGTGCGATTCTCTCGAATAGCTTTCCACTTGATTCTCCTCTCGTTCATCCTTGCCGGTTGCACGCCGGTTCGTATACAACGTCCAATAAAGGTTCACGAGGAAGATTGGACAGTCTTTGGCGGCAATGCCCAGCACACTAACCAGAGTCCTGTGGTTCTTTCGCCGCCGCTCGAGATTGCCTGGGAGTACGACGCCTCCGGAGGATTTGGGACCGGATCGCCAGTAGCGGCTGATAGCTTTGTTTTTGTTGGGACTCTTTCGGGAGAGATACATGTGGTCCACTCGAAGACCGGTGAGCGGGTTGGTGTTGTCTCCGTTGAGTCGGCCGTCACCGGGGCACCGCTCATCGACGGCATCAGCTTGATCGCAGGCTCGGCAACCGGTGATCGAACGCTTATCTCCTATGACTACCGAGATGGGATCACACGCTGGGCGAAAGAACTCGGTGGAATTGAGTCGTCGCCGGTGCGGTTTGGCTATCGCCTCTTCGTTACGACACTCGGAGGGATTCTCTATTGTCTCGATAAAGCGAGTGGAAACGAACTCTGGCGATATGAAACAAAGGCACCGATTCATTCTTCTCCTGCCACCGACGGAATGACGGTTGTCTTTGGATGTGACGACGGGTTTCTCTACGCCATTGATCTTGAGACAGGGAAACTCATCTGGAGATTCAAGGCAGGCCGCAGTATTTTTTCCACGCCATCGATCTATCAGGGACGCGTGTTCTTCGGCTCACTTGACCATACGCTCTATGCCCTGAATCTCAAGGACGGGAAACTCTTCTGGAAGCACACAGCAGGGGGTAAGATTTACGGAACCCCTGCTTTCTCAGAGGAGTTGGTCTTCTTCGGTGCAACGGATGGCATTTTCTACGCGTTGCGTATCCAAGATGGATCTGTCGCATGGAGGTTTTTCGCCACGAGCATCATAAACTCTTCCCCGGTTGTCTCAGGTGATTACGTTTATTTTGGTTCCCTGGACAAAAAGCTTTATGCCCTGGATACGTTTACCGGCGCATTAAAATGGAGCTTCGATGTGAAAGGAAGAATCAAGACTTCGCCCATCGTTTGGCGCAACTATCTGATCGTGGCAGTTGAAGATCGCTCTCTGTTTGCTTTCAAGCCTGCATCAGTGAAATGAGAGGGTGGCTGTCCTTTCACCCTGTGGCAATTCTCTTTGGCAAGAATACCCGCGCAGCTATCCTGAATCGGGAAGTATTTCCTTGACTTTGATATGGGTGGTTCTTATATTTTGCGACGCTAGTGCTAAGGTTCATTGATAGGCTGCAGACCCGAGGCCAGGCCGCTTCGCGGTCTGGCGGGCTTCATACCAGGTTCCTTCCTTACAGGGTGTGGAAGAGCGGTTGCAGAACGAGAGGTCCCGCGAAACATCTCTTCTCCCAGAGGTATGTGTAACAAGCGAGGCTAGTGAGCTCTGGCCGAAATGGCTCACCGAGTGTTTGAGCGGTGGAGTTCTCTTTCTCTCGTTTTTGTGTATATGAAGGACACAGTGCTGTTTGTGGATCACATCCAATCCCGAGTCTCTGAACAAGATTAGACACGTGTATGGAAGGGAAGGCTGATTTACACACCCACACTACCTACTCCGACGGCGTTCTCTCACCCTATGAACTCATCAAGAAGGCGCACGAATCGGGAGTGGAAGTTCTCGGGATCACCGATCACGACAGCGTGGGTGCGATCGCGAATAGCGTTGAGATCAGCAGTGAGTTTGGCGTCGAGATCGTACCCGGCGTCGAGCTGAGCGCCGTTATTGAGGACCGTGAGATCCACATCCTCGGGTACCTCTTCGATTACAAGAACAAAAACCTCCTTGATTACCTCACCTTCTTCCGCAAAGAGCGTGTGAAGCGCGCGGAACGAATCGTGGAGAAGTTGAACAACATCAACGTTCCGCTGAAATTCGAATCCGTTATGGAAAAGGCTGGATCGGCTGCCGTCGGTCGCCCTCACATTGCGAACGCCCTTCTCGATGAAGGCCTCACCACATCGTACATCGAGGCATTCTCGAAGTATATCGGCTACGGCGGTCCTGCTTATGAAAAAAAGTATTCTCTCTCTCCAGAAGATACCATATCTCTCATTGCATCATCCGGAGGGCTTTCCTTCCTTGCTCACCCGGGGAAGTATACAACCGATGCGGTTCTTCTCAGCCTGATCAAGGACGGTCTCGATGGAATCGAGGTTGTGCATCCATCACATCCTCCGGAGAAAATTCTTCACTATCGCAATGTTGTCGGTCAGTACTTCCTTCTTGAAAGCGGCGGATCGGATTTCCATGGGGGCAAGAGAAACGATGACGACGTGCTCGGTTCGTATCTTGTCCCACTGGCGTGGGTTGAAGAAATGAAGAAGCGCCTTTTTTGAATAAAGCGGTCGTTGGTAGCAAGTCGAGTGGAGCGATCGGCGTGCAATTGCCTCAGCGTGGGCGTTCGTTTAAGACGACGACGGTAAAGGGCGAAGTTTCCGCGAAAGGACTGAAGTTTGGAATTGTCGTCAGCCGCTTCAATGATTTTGTGACGCAGAGGCTCCACAGCGCCGCTCTGAAGTGCTTGAAGACACACGGGGCTGCTGAGAACGATGTGCACAGCTTTTCTTGCCCCGGGTCTTTCGAAATCCCACAAGTTGCCAATCACCTTGCGGCATCTGGAAACTATGAGGCTCTCATCTGTCTCGGGTGTGTCATTCGCGGTGAGACGCCGCACTGGGAATATATTGCGGCGGAGGTAACTCGGGGTGTCGGTCATGTAGCACGCTCCACCGGTATCCCGATTTCCTTTGGGGTTCTGACCACGGACACTCCAGAGCAAGCACTTGAACGTTCTGGCGGAAAGGCCGGAAATAAGGGCTGGGACGCGGCGCTCAGCGCGATTGAGATGGCGAATTTGATAAGGCATGTCCGAGGGAAGAAGAAGACGAAGAGTCGAAGGTCATGACTGAAGGAGTGTGGAAGATTCTGTGAAGCTGAATGTTTTCTTCGGTGCAAGCCTGAGGGGTTTGTCGAGAGGTTTCCTTCCCTTTGTACTCTTCGCCAATATGTTTGCTGGTGTTGGGGAGTGGAAGAATTACACGGACATGAAAGGAGTCATGAGTATCGCCTCTGCCGGCAACGCGCTCTGGGTGGCGACACGCGGCGGCTTGTCCCGATTTAATCTCTCTGATAGCTTGTTCACGACGTTCACAAATTCTGAGGGGCTTACCAGCAATTCCCTTACCGCTGTTCAAGTTGATAACGCTGGGAAGGTCTGGGTGGGTGCTTCGAATGGCGCGATCGATATCTACGACCCCGTGAACAATACCTGGCAGCATATCAGAGATATTCTCCTCTCAGACAAAATCCGAAAAGGGATCACAGGTTTTTTTCAGCTCGGAGACTCGGTTTACATCAGTTCAGATTTTGGCGTCAGTCTATTTCTCCGAAGCCGCTTTGAGTTTCGTGAAACGTACTCGAAATTTGGTTCTTTTCCCTCGTCGATTCGCGTCAACGCCTTCCTGATCGCGAACAACTACCTCTATGTTGCAACTCCTTTAGGTGTGGCGGAAGCGAATCTTAGAGAACCGAATCTTTCCGCTCCTTCGGCGTGGACCACCATCACTACGGTTCAAGGCGTACCTCTTAACAGCGTCAATGCATTGGCAGTGCTGAACGGACCTGTCTACTTCGCGACGGATGCTGGCTTGGTGAAGGAGAGTTATCCAGGGTTGGAATTTGTCCGTGCCCTCGGTACAAAACAGATCACTCGTCTCACGCAAGTAGGGAACAATCTCTATGCCGCTGCGAGAGGCGAGCTGTATTCCGTAGGTGGCGACGGGAGTGTTTTGAAGGTCGGTCCAAATCTCCCAGCGAGTATCAACGCCATCACAGGCGACGGCTC
>CAYHSB010000069.1:0-2498 GCA_964359185.1 uncultured Chitinophagales bacterium | reverse complement strand
CTCCGCAATGGACTCAATCCGAGTGCGACCCTTCTGACCTCTCTCGCAATCGACTTGTTTGACACCAAATGGATCGTCTCTGAAGACGCTAGTCTCCGGGGCTTGCTTTACCTCAACGATGGAGGAACGCTCACGAACACCAACGATGATGTTTGGTCTATCCTTACGAATGCGGACGGACTATCTAGTAGTAACATCACACGTGTCATCGTAGACCGAGACGGCGAGGTGTGGGTTGGGACCGATCTTGGAGTGAACATTATCGTAAACCCAAGGAACCCGAGAGGTCAGAACATCCGGCGCGTGTTCATCGCACGTGAACAATACGTCAACGATATTGCAATCGACCCTATTGGGAACAAGTGGGTTGGGACGAAGGAGGGCGTCTTTGTCCTTTCCCCTGACGGGACTTCTCTCTTGGCTCAGTACACGGTCGGGAACACAGACGGTAAGTTGATCGACAACGATGTTCGTGCAGTTGCCTTTGACGAGAAGCGCGGGATCGCATACGTTGGCACAGAGAACGGCCTCTCGAGCCTGACGACGACGGCGGTGGCGCCCGTAGAGAACTTTGATGAACTCTTGATATCTCCTAATCCTTTCCGATTGCCTAACAGTCGAACTCTTCAGATCGACGGGTTGGTTCGAGACTCGAATATCAAAGTCCTCACAATCGATGGGAGGGTTGTCCGAGAGTTCTCCGCCCCGGGTGGCAGGATTGCCTTTTGGGATGGGCGGGACGAAGGAGGTACGCTGGTACCGAGCGGTGTTTATCTCATCGTGGCGTTCTCGGAAAACGGGGATCAGTTGACAAAAGGGAAAGTTGCAGTCTTGAAGAAGTAAGTATACCGGCAGCAAGCGACAAGCTGAATTTGTGCAAGCTTCCATCGGTCTCAAACAGTTGTTCACTCTTCAAAAGAGCTAAACGTTCCAAAGGAGGAGCTAGCCTTGGAGAACAGTTACAAGGAGGAAATTTTCACGCGCCGGGTTCGTGCGGGGAAGCGAACGTACTTCTTCGATGTGAAGGCAACGAAATCCGAGAAGGATTTCTACATCACAATCACGGAGAGTAAACGCATTAGTGAGGAAGAGTACGAAAAGCACAAGCTGTTCCTCTACAAGGAGGACTTCGAGAAATTCGTCAATGCGCTTTCCGAGACGGTTGCGTACGTCCAGACTGAGCTACTCGAGAAGGTTGTCCAGGCCGAGCCAGCAAAGTAGAGTTCTCTAGGAATTGTCGATCTAATTCGCACGAGCCACTCAGAAAGAGACAGGTTCGGTGAGCGGCGGTACGCTTTGGATCGATGGACAAGCTATCGGCTGGGTGGCTCCAACGGTGAGGATTGTCGCACATAAGTTTCAGTCAAGGTCATTTAGTCACAAATCTTTTCGGAGGAACGAATGGAAAAGCAAAAAGTAATCCAGAAACTCAACGACCTGCTTAACTATGAGTTGGCCGGTGCTGTTCGGTATCTTCATTATTCGTTTATGGTTTTTGGTTTGAGAAGAATTCCTGTTGTCGAGCACTTGCGGAAGGAAGCAATGGAATCCTTCGGTCATGCAACAAAGCTCGGTGAGAAGATAACTGCGCTTGGCGGCTCGCCGTCCGTCTCCTTATCTGAGTCGCTGAAAGGAAAGAAAAAGACCGTTGAACAGATTCTTGAGGAATCCTTGAAGCACGAGACGAATGCCGTCAAGATGTATTCAGAGCTTCTGAAGCTCGTCGAGGATGACATCGTCCTCGATGCCTTTGTCCGCGATTTCGTAGGTGAAGAACAGTCACACGTCGAGGAAGTCGAGAAGATGCTTCGTGAGTCTTGAATGGAAACCAAACACTGCTTGCTGATTCTTGAGCAAGAGCGCTAGGGATCAAGTTGCGATGTCGGGTGGATACCCGACATCGTCGTTTATGGAGGCACCATGGTGACGAACTTGAGCTTGAGAGAACGAATCTTGTGTCTTTTGAACAGGCTCCCCGTGCCAATATTCGATGCGTTCGTGAACGTTCTCTTGGGAAGAGCCCTCATGGTTTGTAGTTCGAAAGGCATTTTTGACGTCCTCCACGGCTCTCCTCGCTTAGCTGCGGAGGTTGGGTCGAAGATTGGGATGAGCACGCGAGGGGTGCACGTTCTCCTTCAGACGATGGAAGCTGCTGGTTATGTGGTAAGGGAGGGCGAACGGTTTCGAAATTCAAGGATTTCTGAACGATGGCTCACCAAGACCTCTCCCCACTACATCGGAAACCTTCTGCGATACTTTGAGAGACTCTTTTATCGTTGGGAGTTCCTTGGAGAAACGGCACAGCGAGGTGAACCACGGAAGACCTACTTCGAGTTCTTTGGTGATGACGACTGGGAGATCTACGTTTATGGGATGATGGATCTTGCACGCATCCTTATGCCCCAGGTTTTGAAAACTGTTTCTCTCCCGTCAACAGCGAAGCGGCTTCTTGACATTGGAGGTTCACATGGTCTCTACTCTATCGAGCTGTGCAAACG
>CAYHSB010000068.1:5335-8318 GCA_964359185.1 uncultured Chitinophagales bacterium | reverse complement strand
CGTTAGATCTCCCGACTGGAAAGCTCCTCTGGAGGAACGACGAATTGCGGTTCCTATCCATCTCCGAAGGGAAGTTATATGCCGCAAAGGATCTCTTTGAAAAGAGATTGTACTTCGAACTGGGTGCTGCGACCGGCGAAGTGAGGAGGGAGTTCTCAGAAGAAGAGGGTACCAATCTCAAGCGCCGACAAGAGGAGGTAATTTTTCAGGACCTCGTGTTTCCTTATGTCTTCCTAGAAGGAGTGGAGAACTATGATAGATTGGCCCAGGTCATCCGTTCTCACTGTGATCTGAGGAAAGTAGCTGGAAACATCGAGTTCATTCAACGTGAGAACCTCTTGCTCTTCAATTACCATGAGAGAACTGCACATGGGACCGCCGAATCGCCATTGCTCAAGAACCACGTCAAAGTAGTCAATACAGATCGGAACCAGTTGATTTTTTCTGATGTGGTCAACGAGAAATCTTTCGCGCCAACTCCCGACTCATTCTTCCTCAAAGGACGACAGCTCTTTTTTATCAGGAACAAGAACACGCTCGTGGCAATCCGCTTGGAGGAATTGTACCAAAAGGCGTGACGACAAACGGTAACGAATAAATTCACTAGGCATGAAGATTATCATAGAGAAGTTCCGTGTTTCCACTAAAGGACACACGGACATCGTTGACATCACGAATACAGTAGCGCAGCTTGTGGCAAAGCACAAGCTGGAAAGCGGTAACGTGACTGTTTTTATCTCCGGCTCTACTGCTGGTGTGACGACCGTTGAGTACGAGCCGGGTCTCGTGAAGGACCTGCCCGAAGCGTTCGAGAGAATTGCTCCGACTGGTAAGCCCTACCATCATGATGCAACGTGGGGAGATAATAACGGATATGCGCACGTCCGCGCATCCCTTCTTGGTCCTTCGTTGACGGTTCCGTTTCAGAGAGGCGAATTGCAGCTCGGTACTTGGCAGCAAGTCGTCCTTATTGATTTTGACGATCGCCCGCGTGAACGGTCGGTTGTTGTTCAGCTCATTGGAGAATAATCTGTGTTCGTAGGATCGGAGTTATCTGGGGTCTCAACCCGTAAGGAAAACCATCCGTGGCCGTCCGCAACATAATTTTCCTCGTCGTTCTCATTCTCGCCCTTGTTGGTTTCGCGGTTAATGTGCGCCGATTGATTTCTTATCTCCGTATTGGTAAACCTGATCATCGGACGGAGCGAGGATGGGAACGGTTAAAAAACGTTCTGTTCGTCGCGCTTGCGCAAACCAAACTCTTGCGTGAGCCAGTCGCCGGCGTCATGCATTTTCTTATCTTCTGGGGATTTGTTGTTCTGCTCGTAGCGGTGCTGGAGGCCATCGGGGAAGGAATTGTTCCCGGGTTCTCATTCGCTTTTCTCGGTCCATTGTACGCACCTCTGACGTTCGTGATAGATATATTTGGGCTGTTGGTTGTTGCTTCGGTGCTGGTTGCTCTTTATCGCAGGTATATATCGAGGCCAAAGCGCTTGGAAGTAGATCGTCACGCGAGAATGGACGCAACCGTTATCTTGCTGCTGATCTTGTTCATCATGATCACAATGTTCGGTCAGAATGCTACTCGAATAGCAATAGCCCAGGGCGCCGCTGAAGAGTCCCGTGTGATTTCATCTGTTCTCGCGTTGGAGTTCGGCGGCATTTCTTTGAACCAGAAAGAGATATGGTACTCTGTCTTTTGGTGGGTTCACATCGTACTCGTTTTCGGCTTCATGAATTATTTGCCCTACTCGAAGCATCTGCACATTCTGTCATCAATCCCCAATGTCTACCTCGCGAAGCTTGAGCCGCGCGGCACATTGAAGGCGTTGCACTTGCAAGATGAGACGGCAACGAAATTCGGAGCTTCCGATGTAGAGGATTTAACGTGGAAACAATTGCTGGACGGCTACAGTTGCACAGAGTGTGGTCGATGCACTGCGGCTTGCCCGGCGAACATTACGGGCAAGGTGCTTTCACCGCGCAAAATCGTTGTGGACATACGTCGCCGGCTTATGGAGAAAGCCCCTCTTGTGCTCAGCGGCGTGAATCCTGAATCAATTGACCAACTTAGGGGTGATGGCAAGCACCCGTTGCAGAAGCAACTCGTCGGCGATTACATAACCGAAGACGAGCTCTGGGCGTGCACGTCATGCCTGGCGTGTGTTCAAGAATGCCCGGTGCAGATCGAACATGTGGATGCTATCGTCGATATGCGCAGGTATCTGGTGCTGAATGAATCGCGGTTCCCGAAAGAATTGCAAGGGACGTTCCAGAACCTTGAGCGCAATTTTACCCCTTGGGGGTTCAGTCATTCGAGCCGTGCTGATTGGGCAAAGGGATTGAACATTCCAAGATTTTCGAACAAAAGAGACGCAGAGATTCTTTTCTGGGTAGGCTGTGCCGGTGCTTACGATGAACGATACAAGAAAGTCACACAAGCGTTCGCAAAGCTGATGCAGATGGCTGGCATTGACTTTGCAATTCTTGGGACAGAAGAAAAGTGCAATGGGGATCCGGCACGGAGAGCAGGCAATGAATATCTTGCTCAGATGTTGATGACGGAAAATGTTGCGACGCTCAATAACTATGGCCTGAAAAAAATTGTTACGACATGTCCTCACTGTTTTAACATCTTAAAGAATGAATACCCACAGTTCGGTGGGAACTATGAAGTCATTCACCATACCGAATTTATTATGAGCTTGATTCGTTCAGGGAAGATCAGGCCTATGAAGGAACGGCGTTCGAAGATCACCTATCACGATGCGTGCTATCTCGGCCGGTACAATCATCTCTACGATGACCCTCGCGAAGCGCTTAGGGCAATTCCTGGCTCAGAACTTGTAGAGATGCGCCGCTCACGCGACAAATCGTTTTGCTGCGGTGCTGGTGGTGCAAGAATGTTCATGGAGGAACGTGTCGGCAAGCGTGTAAACATCGAACGGACTGAGGAAGCCCTTGCTCTGAACCCGGACGTCAT
>CAYHSB010000068.1:0-5235 GCA_964359185.1 uncultured Chitinophagales bacterium | reverse complement strand
GCTTGTTCATCGGTTTGAGTGGACAAAAGCCGGAGGGGTGAAAGCGAAGGCAGGCTAGGGAGGAGGCTCTGCTAGTAAATGACTTTGTTCAGAGGGTATTCAATGGTTCCCTCACCACCCACGCGCTTTAACTCTAAGACAAGAATACCAACGGTATTCTCGTCTACGATCCTCGGCATAGCGATCTATCCGTTTTCAGAGAGTTGAGAGATTCTGAGCTTTCGAAGTGCTGGGCGGATCTTCAATGCCCCATCGGAATTCACCTTCTGCAGATTCATCTTCAGCCCGACTTTCTCTTCAGCAGCGCCTGCTACTTGAAGGTCTCCACCGGCAGGCTACCCTTTGGCAAACTGAGCTTTAGCTTTGACGGTGCCACTTGGCTTGCCTTCCCCAAGAATTCAGTCTAATTGGTAGATGTTCAAGCCAGGTAGGAAGAGCAGATAAAGTAACCACATAGTGGCGCCGACGCTGAGCGGTACTGCGAGGTTGTCGTCGATGATGTCAGAGGAGAATACCTCTGCAAGCATCCCAACAAACGCGGCAACGACGCCGATAATATACTCGCTGGGCACTTCGGCTATCTTTGGAGTAAGAAAGACAACCACTATCGCGCCGAGAAAAAACGCGGCACTTCCCTCAATACTTTTGTTTATGGAGCGAATTCGTGAAATTTTGTGCCGTCCGAACCGCTGGCCAATGAGTGCGGCAGCTGAGTCACCTATGATGAGAATCGTAAGGCTCGTGATCACAATGAGTTTTGGGAAGATCAGGATACAGATAGTGGCTGAGACCAACATGTAGGTCCCACCGTTCAACGCTTTCTTCTGCTTGCCAGTTTCATGTTCCCGGAGCAACCGTCCGAAGAGAGCGTGGAAGAGCTTGCTTGATGGCTCGTGGTAGTGGCGAAGAAGATCCGTAATGACAAAGCCGGCGGTTAGAGGAATAAGGACTGCCAGCGCTGTAGACTTCGGGAGGGAATAATACAGAACCGGAATGAGGAGAGAACAGAGGTGAATTGCTTTGCGGATGAGTTCGACGCTGTAAGGAGTGTTCGAGGCCTCACCCATGAGACTTATTTCTTCTCTTCGCTGCCTTGATTGGCCGTGGCTGGAGATTTCCCAGTCGAATCTGTTTTCACTTCGCCCGTACTTCGCCCTGCTTCCCCATTTCCTCGACGAACTGCCGGCAATTCCTCGCCACGGATAATCTTGTCGATTTCCTCGCCATCAAGAATTTCTCTTTCGAGGAGAGCGGACGCAAGACGATGGAGCGTGTCGGTGTTCTCATCGATGATCTTCGCCGCGCGCTCCATACACGATGTGACAATTCTCTTCACCTCGGCATCGATGGCGATAGCAGTGCTTTCGCTGAAGTTCCGTGTTCGGGTTATCTCCCGGCCAAGGAAGATTTCCTCCTCCTTTGCGCCGTAGGTGAGGGGCCCGAGCTTGTCACTCATACCCCACTCGCAGACCATTTTTCTGCCAAGTTCTGTTGCCCGCTCGATGTCATTGCCAGCGCCTGTGGTTAACTCGTTGAAGATGGCTTTCTCAGCTGCGCGGCCGCCTAGCGCATACGTGATCATCGCTTCGAGGTACTGCTTCGAGTACGTGTGCTTCTCATCCATCGGGAGATACGTAGTTACACCGAGCGCTCTCCCTCTTGGAATGATTGTCACTTTGTGGACGGGATCCGCTTCAGGCACCATCCTTGCCACAAGCACGTGGCCGGACTCATGATAAGCAGTGACCTTCTTCTCTCGCTCAGAGATGATAAGGCTCTTCCGCTCCATCCCCATCATCACTTTATCTTTCGACTGCTCAAAATCCTCCATTGTTACGGCCTTGCTGTTTCTCCGCGCTGCAAGGAGGGCGGCTTCGTTCGCAAGGTTCGCCAGTTCTGCGCCTGCGAGTCCGGGTGTTCCTTTCGCTAGGACTTCGAGGTCGACGTCTTCAGCAAGCGGGATATGCTTTGTGTGGACACGAAGAATTCCCTCTCGTCCCTTTGAGTCAGGACGATCGACGACAACCTGTCGGTCAAATCGGCCCGGTCGAAGAAGCGCAGGGTCTAATATGTCCGGGCGGTTTGTAGCTGCGATGATGATGACACCGCTGTTCTGCTCAAATCCGTCCATCTCAACGAGCAGTTGATTGAGCGTTTGCTCCCGTTCATCGTGGCCACCGCCCAGCCCGGCACCGCGGTGTCGTCCGACGGCATCAATCTCATCGATGAAGATAATGCAGGGTGCGTTCTTCTTGCCTTGTTCAAACAAGTCGCGAACGCGGCTAGCACCCACACCAACAAACATCTCGACGAAATCTGCTCCGCTGATGGAGAAAAAGGGGACGCCAGCTTCGCCGGCGACAGCTCGAGCGAGAAGCGTTTTACCCGTGCCAGGCGGTCCGAGCAGAAGGACACCGCGAGGAATCTTTCCCCCAAGCTTCTGAAACTTTGCTGGCTCCTTGAGAAACTCGATAATCTCCTGTAGCTCCTGCTTTGCCTCGTCAGTGCCTGCAACGTCGAGGAAGGTGACTCGAGAGGCGCTCTCACTCCAAAGCTTGGCACGGCTCTTCCCGAACGAGAAGATTCCTTTCGTTCCTGTTCCTTGGACCCTTCGCATGATGATGAACCATATCACAAGAAGGAGAACCCAGGGCAGCATCTGGACGAGCGCACCGACCCATGTGGTGTCTTCCTTCACGATGATAAATCGGATTCCCCTTGCGGTCCAATCATCAATCACTGACCCGTCGAGGTAAGGCAAAGTGAGACTGAATCTCTTCGCCTCTACTTTTTTCCCAGAAGAAGTGATGATTTGTTCCGAGCGTTTGAGAGCTCCGTGAAAATCATAGTTGTTGAGATCAGACTTCTTGATTGTTGCTTCCTCAATCTCGTTGTTTTTCAAGAATGTCTGGTACTGGGTGAAGGTGACCTCGTATTCCTGACCCTCTGTACTTCTAAACAGAGTCATTACGAGGAAGACGGCGGTGATGATTGCTACCCAGCTGAGAACGACCCGAACAATCTTCCCCCAATTGAAGTCATCGTCGCCACGAAACTGGGGTGAAAGTTTTCGTCTCGAGCGAAAACTACGCCGCCCCGAAAGTTTCGGGCCGCTCGGATTCTTTCTCATATTGTTTTCGTTCTTCTCTCGGTTCCTATCGCTACCCATCAATACTTCTCCCTAAGCACTTCCAGTCCCCCTGTGTTCACGAAGGGCATAAATTGACTTCAGGTTTCTCATCTTCTGTGCATAATCCAAACCGTAGCCGATGACAAAACGATTCGGAATCTCAAATCCCACGTAGTCGAGGGGAACTATGACTTTCGCGGCCTCCTTTTTATAGAGGAGAGTCACGACACGAAACGACTTTGGGTATTGTTGGAGAATCAATTTCTTGATGAAATCGATTGAGAGTCCGGAATCAACGATGTCTTCGACGACAATGATATGATGGTCAGTGACCGGGCAATTCAGTTCCTTGAGCATCCGAACATTTCCGGATGAAATTTTCGCATCACCATAGCTGGAGAGCTTCAGAAAATCGACCTCGCATTCAATCGAGACCTCCCGAATCAGATCAGAAAAGAAGATGACCGAACCGTTGAGGATTCCGATGAAAATTGGCACCATACCTTCGTAATCAGTGCTAATCCGCTGGGCGAGCTCCTTGGTACGTGCACGAATTTTCTCCTCCGTGAGGAACAGTTCGAACCGATCGCCATTGACGGTAATCTCGTCACCCATCAACCCAATCTACGATTCTTTATCCTCGAATTCAAGTTTCAGAACTTTCCTTGTCGTCGGCGTAATGCGATACCGATTGTCTAAGCGAACACCACACACCCAGACAATGTTCCCGTGTGATTCCAGGACGGGTATAGACTCCTTTTCATCGAGCGGGATTTTCTCATCAATAAAAAAGTCGCTGAGTTTCTTTCTTTTCCCCATCCCGAGAGGTACAAACCAGTCACCTTTCTTCCATCTGCGGAGTACCAACAGGTTGTTCAAGCGGTCTGCGTCGACGAATTCGGCATTTCGGTCTTCCGTCCATCGAACCGCTCTGCGAGGGACAGTCTTTGACGAGAACCGAAATGGGCCAAAGGTGTAACTCCTGTTTGGCTTCACATCCTCTCTTAAATTAAGAAACTTCCCACCAGATGTGAAAACAAGCTGCTCACGGTCGCGGTAAACGACGAGGTTCTTCGAGGCTTCGATGCGCTTCCCCACCTTCGATGGTAGGAGAGAGAGAATTCTTGAAACTTTCCCGGACTCGAGTGGAATCCCAGTGAATGGACGAGCCACGAGCTCGACGATGGTATCTTGCAAAAAGGGGTCAAGCTTTTTGAAATCCGTCAAGTTTAATGAAACCCGATCCTTCGCCTTCCTCACAGTCAGACGCTCTAACTGGCTGTTCGCTTCACGAAGGATCATGCCTTCAAGCCGCCGGAAGATTTCTGCTGTTCGATTCAATGTCCTTATGATCTCGGGGTTGAGAGACACTTGAAGGAGTGGAAGAACTTTCTTCCGGATGAAGTTCCTCTTGTACTGAAGCTTCCGATTTGATGAATCAGTCCTAAACTTCAGCCCGCCCAGTCTGGCGTAGGTTTCGATTTCAGACCGCGTGGCAAAGAGTAAAGGTCGAATGACATTGAGATCGGGTCGATAGAGTGGAATACCGGAGAGCCCGCTGATTCCCGCCCCGCGACAGAGGTTGAGGAGAAGCGTCTCTGCATTATCATTGGCGTTGTGAGCCGTCGCAATTTTGTATGCGCCGTTCTCCTTCGAAAGTTTAGTAAGAAAGTCGTATCGAAGCTCCCGGGCAGCCTCTTGAACAGAGACGCGCTGACTCTTTGCATAGGCCGCGGTATCCATTCTTTCGACATCGAAGGGGAATCCATACTTCTCTGCTAGCTTGTGCACCAAGGCTTCGTCTCCATTAGATTCTTTCCCCCGTAGTTGGTGATTGAAATGAGCCACTCGAAGTCGAAGGCCATACTTATGCTGCAACTTCGAAAGCAGGTCAAGGAGAACAACCGAATCCACGCCGCCACTCACCGCGACAATGACACCATCGTCTTTGTTAACGAGTGATTTCTCCTTGCAGGCGCGCTCAAATTTCGACGGGAGATCGTGTGCCAGTTTCATACCCTAAGCTCCGGCCCAATCTATCTGCACAAACGGGGATCCAATGATTTCCATTACGAATCTAAAGATTATTCCAGCGAGAAGCAAGG
>CAYHSB010000067.1:0-8326 GCA_964359185.1 uncultured Chitinophagales bacterium | reverse complement strand
CATTTGTCAGTGGCTGTCTCGAGACCAACAAGAACCTCTTTGGTCTTGATAATCTCTAGCGGGTCTTTTGACTTCTTGAAGAGATCAGCAATTGCATACTCGAAAATGTCGTCGGCCTGGTTTTCGAGGCTGTTGATTCGCACGCATGCGCCAAGGACTTGCTCCTTGTTTGACATGTCGCGCAGCAGAGGGATTGCAACTGCAAGCTCGTCGATCGCTTGCTTCAGCGTGTCAGCAAGGGCGATCCCTTCTGGAGGGAATTCATCGATCTCGTAGAGAGTCATTCGCTTCGCCGTTCCTTGTATATAATCCAGGACGTCATCGAGTGCCGCTGCAAGGAAATGGATGTCCTCCCGGTCAAAGGGTGAGATGAAGGAAACGCCGAGCTCCTTGAAAATCTGATGCGTAATCTCATCGCCTTGATGCTCGAGTGCCTCAATCTTGCTTATCTTCTGAGCTCTCTCGTGGTTCGATCGTAACCGAACCGCTTCCTGCAAAGTGGCTACCGCTTCTTTGAGATTGCTTGCGTCTTCTTCAAAAAGCAGGAAAAAGTTGTCATGATGAGGTAAGAGGACCTTGAGGACTTTGCTGAATTTCATGGCACACGGTACCTCGGACTATGCTTTCGATTCTTGATTACAATTCGAAAATGAACCGATGCTGAAGAGTACATTGAAATGACCGCCCGGAACACAGGAAGGAACTCGACGGCAGAGGAAAGAATCCTCGACAATTAACTAAGAAAAAAAACTCCTCAATTGCAACGATTCAAACTACTCTCAGTTCGCTCACGAGCCGATCCATCTCCTCCTTTGTTCGCTTCTCAGTCACGGCAATCAACAGCCCGTGGACAGCTTTGTCAAACTGGGAAATATCGAGGCCACCAAGTATTCCCTTTTTCGAGAGCCGCTCAAGTATCGACGAAGGAGCTTCAGGGGTTTCGACAAGGAATTCCTTGAAAAATGGCTGGCTCCACTTCATCCTGAATCCGGGAATCTTCGCGATCTCCTGGGCAAGATAGTGGCTCTTCTGCAGACAGAGTTTTGCGACCTCAGGGATCCCCTGTTTTCCCATCAAGCTCAAATACACGCATGCTGCCAGCATCATGAGCCCCTGGTTAGTGCAGATGTTTGAGGTCGCCTTCTCTCGCCGGATATGCTGCTCCCGGGTCTGAAGCGTGAGGGTGAAGCCTCTCTTGCCGTCCGAATCGACTGTGATGCCGGAAAGTCTTCCCGGGATTTTTCGAAGAAGAAACTCCTTAACAGCAAGAATCCCAAGGTACGGCCCCCCAAAGCTTAGCGGGATTCCAAGGCTCTGGCCTTCCCCGACAACGACATCTGCTCCATAACTACCCGGTGGAGCGAGAAGACCGAGAGAAATGGGATCGACTGAGACAACGAAAAGACCACCAGCATCGTGAGCAATTCGCCCGATCTCTTCAACCTCCTCCAAATAACCATAGAAGTTTGGATGCTGCACAATGACGGCTGCAGCTTTGTCTGTGACGTAGCTACGGAGTACAGCGACATCGGCCCTGCCATCACTGAGGGGAACCTGCTGGAGTAAGACGTCCCAACTCTGAGTGTATGTTCGGACGATATCGAGATAGCGTGGATGTACTTTTCCAGCGATGACGAGTTCTCTCCGATCGGTGTGTCTGATTGCGAGAAGTGCGGCCTCGGCGAGAGCGCTGCCTCCATCGTACAGGGAGGCATTTGATGCGTCCATGCCGGTCAGGTTGCAGATCATTGTCTGGTACTCGTAGATCGCCTGAAGAGTGCCCTGACTCACCTCTGCTTGGTAAGGAGTGTATGCTGTATAGAATTCCGAGCGCGAGAGAATCGCGTTTACAGCCGCTGGAATGAAGTGATCGTAGGCCCCACCGCCAAGGAAAGAAACCATCTCGCTAGCACCACTGTTACGCAGCGCGAGCGCCTGAAGCTCGTTCATCACCTCCATCTCTGAGAGAGGCTCGGGAAGCGCCATCCCATCTCGCAGTCTGACCTGCGTAGGGATACTTGAGAGGAGTTCCTCGAAATTTTGCACTCCGATTTCCCTCAGCATCTCGCGACGTTCTTCATCAGTATTCGGGAAGAAAGGCATAGTTTCAGTCTGGAGAATTAAGTGACAGGCAGACAACAGAAAGATCTGTGAATTGCCTCGGAAGGCGAGGCAGCGAATCCCTCCGGCGTGACTGGGACATAGCCCTATTGTCCAATGAGCTCCTTGTACGCGTCTGCGGTGAGGAGAGTGCCGAGTTCCTTCAGATCAGCAATTCGCAGCTGCACCATCCAGCCTTCACCATAGGGATCTTTGTTTACAATCTCGGGGGAGCTCTTCATCTTCTCGTTGACAGCGATGACCTCTCCAGAGACAGGTGAATACAGCTCAGCGACTGTCTTCACTGCTTCGATCGTGCCCACGGATTCACCCTGGCGCACCTTCCTGCCGACGGGAGCGAGTTCAACAAAAACAATGTCACCCAATTCACTCTGCGCGAAGTCTGTAATGCCAATCTTTCCCGACGAGCCGTCGAGAAGCATCCATTCGTGCTGAGAGCTGTATTTGAGATGATCTGGGATGTTCATTGCCTTTTCCTCTGAAGTCAATCAGTGAAAACGAATTTCTCAAGAAAACCTGTATCGTACTTGCCGTTCCGAAAACTCTCATGCATCATCACTTTCTTGTGGAACTGGATCGTTGTGTGGACTCCTTCGATGACGAACTCCTCAAGCGCCTGGCGCATCTTGTTGATCGCTTCGTTTCGTGTCGGCGCGTGAACAATCAGTTTCGCAATAAGGGAGTCATAGTGCGAAGGAATTTCATAGCCAGCATAGGCATGAGTATCAACGCGAACTCTGAAACCGCCTGGGATGTGAAGGCTCGTAATCTTCCCCGGGGACGGCCGAAAGTCGTGGAGCGGATCTTCCGCGTTGATGCGGCATTCAATTGCATGCCCATGGGGTTTGATCTTCCGCTTGCTTAAGCGCTCGCCCGCGGCAACACTGATCTGCGTCTTGAGCAAATCGACGCCTGTGACCTCCTCTGTCACCGGATGCTCAACTTGAATTCGCGTATTCATCTCCATGAAATAGAAATTCTTTTCATTGTCCACGAGAAACTCGATAGTCCCTGCTCCGAGATAATTCACCGCCTTTGCACCTTTCACCGCCGCAGCTCCCATTCTTTCACGGAGATCATCATCGATGAGGGGCGAAGGTGATTCCTCTACGAGTTTCTGATGCCGCCGCTGAATGGAACAATCACGCTCGCCGAAATGAATGACATTCCCTAAGCGGTCTCCCATCACTTGGATCTCAACGTGGTGGGAGGGCTCGAGAAACTTCTCCACATAGACCTTCGGGCTGCCGAAAGCTGCCTCTGCCTCGGTTCCTGCCGTCTGGAAGGATTTTTCGAGCTCCTCATCATTGAAGACAATTCGCATCCCCCGTCCACCGCCACCTGCCGCGGCTTTAATCATCACAGGATAACCGAGCCCTTGCGCAGCTTCACGGACCATTTTCAGGTCTGAGACGATGCCGTCACTCCCGGGTACAACGGGAACCTCAGCTTTATTCATCGTCTCTCTCGCAAGTGCTTTATCGCCCATCAAGGAGATCATCTCTGACGTTGGCCCTATGAATGTCAAGCCCGAGGACGCACAGATTTCCGCAAAGCTCGGGTTCTCTGCAAGGAACCCGTACCCAGGATGGATAGCGTCGGCATTCGTGATCTCCGCCGCAGCGATGATGCGCGGGATGTTAAGGTAGCTCTCTTTCGCCGGTGGAGGACCGATGCAGACGGCTTCGTCAGCAAATCGGACATGGAGTGAGTCGCGGTCAGCTTCTGAATAGACGACAGCGGTCTTGATTCCAAGTTCGTGACAGGCACGAATGATCCGTAGGGCAATCTCCCCTCTATTCGCGATTAAGATTTTCTTGAACATTTCTACCTAGCAGAACGTAGACGTGCTATCAGTGAGAACTCTCTTTCGCGTTCGCGATTGGTGTGGGACAGGAGGTAGAAATCCGCAGAAAAATCAGATCGGCTCGATCAAAAAGAGAGCTTGGTTGTACTCGACAGGCTGACCGCTCTCAACTGAAATCTTCACAACGCGTCCCGCGACATCAGACTCAATCTCATTCATGAGTTTCATCGCTTCAACGATACAAAGAACCGTTCCAACTTGCACCATCTGTCCCACCTCGACGAAGGGATCAGCATCAGGAGCTGGGGCTCTGTAGAATGTGCCAACGATGGGAGACTTGATCTCGTGGTACTTGACTTCAGGTTTGACGGCCACAGGCGTTTCGACAGCGGCGACCGGCACTTCAGTGGGAATCGAATGAGGCAAAGTCACCAGCGTCGTGGCCGGCGGGTTTCCCGGGGAGCCTGCAGTGAGTTGTTGATAAGCGGCAATCGAATTATTCTTATTCTTTGCAATGTGAATCTTTGTTCCCTCTTCCTCAATCTCCAGCACATCGACTCCACTTTCAGCTAACAAATTCATCAACTTCTTCAGATATCGAAGGTTCATTCTGTCCCTCCCATGTGTCGAGAGGAGATCACCGGGATCCGCTACTGTCGTCCTCATGCGGCCTTAACACGTTCGAGGTACTCGCCAGTCCGTGTATCGACCCGAATGATGTCTCCTTCGTTGATGAAAAGCGGTACGTTGACAGTCGCTCCCGATTCGACGGAAGCCGGCTTTGAACCCCCGGTTGCAGTATTGCCCTTGACACCTGGAAGAGTCTCAATTACTTTGAGATCGACGACAATCGGTAATTCCACACCCATCGGCTCAGTTCCGTTAAACAGGATTTCCACGAGCTCCCCTTCCTTCAAATACTCTCCACCGTCCCCGATTATGCCCCTCTCGAGCGAAACCTGATCGTACGTCTCTTTATCCATGAAAAGATACGAGCTGCCGTCGCGGTACAGATACTGATACTCTCGTAGGTCGACACGAACAACCTCCACGTTTTCTCCTGCACGAAAGCGGTTCGCTACCACTTTGCCCGTCTTGAGGCTTTTTAGCTTCGTACGCACGAATGCACGCCAGTTTCCCGGGTTTACATGCTGGAACTCAACGATCGTGTAGAGCTCCCCGTTGAACCGAATCGTCATTCCCATTCTAAAATTGGCCGTTGTAGCCATAGAAACGTGTTTTTCTCCTAATTGAAGCGGAAAAATATAACAAGAACCCCCTTCAATGTCAATATCAATCTCGTCGCCGCCTTCCCGACGAATCCCACGATCTCAGCCCATCGCTTTCTTTAGTGTGAAGCGAAAAGCACTTCCAACCCCCACTTCACTCTCGCACCAGATTTTCCCCCCATGCGCATTGACAATCTCTTTGCTAATCCACAACCCCAAGCCTGCCCCGCGAATGTCCTTAGCCTCCTTCCGGTCGACACGTGAGAATTTCCGAAAGAGCTTCTCCTTCTGATCATCCGGGATCCCTACCCCCTCGTCAGCAATAAGAAAAAGCGCTTCGGTCGGCGAGAACTCTTTCACTTCAATCGTTACCTTTCCTCCTTGAGGCGAGTACTTCACGGCATTCGAAATCAGATTTGTAACTACCTGGCGCAGTTTGTTTTGGTCTCCTTTCACATAGGCGACTTTGGGATCAATCTCGTAACTGAGCTTGTGACGGCTGGAAAACTTCACCATTGAGATGGCATCTTGGACAAGTCGCTCAACGTTGAGGATTTTGAATGAGTAACTCAGCCTTCCGGCTTCTAGTTCGGTGACCGAAAGCGTATCCTCGGCGAGATTACTGAGTCGACTCGCTTGTTCGATGATGATGTTTAGAAATTCTTTAACTTGTTTGGATTGGATGAATTCCTCGTTCTTCAGCAAACCTCTCGCTGCAAGTAGGATGCTCGATAGGGGTGAACGGAAATCATGTGAGACAATCCCAACAAATTCGGATTTCAGCTTGTCCAATACGTCGAGGCGTTCAGCCTTCTCCCTGAGCTCTTGATAGTGTGTCGCAATCTTCACTGCGTTCCCTATCTGATTGCAGAATGCCTGGAAAGTAAAGGCATCAGCCTCATCAAATGCGTTGAAATTTGGCTCCTCTATGTTCAACACTGCGACAGTCTCATTTCCGGACTGAATCGGCACGACGAGCGCAGACTTTGTGATGCTGCTCGAAGGGCCGACGTACCGTCGATCGATAGTCACATCGTTGACCAGAAGCCCCTCGCCATTCGAAGCCGACCATCCCACCAATCCTTTACCGAGACCCAGTTTGTATCCCCAAGGAAGATACTCGGCGTAATTTCCTGAGTGACCGAGAAGAAGAAGCTGTTGTTCTTCCTTTCTAACTGCAAAAACCGCAACATCGAAATAACTGAAATGCTTCTGCACCGCCCCTGGAACAGCACTCAAGAGCTCATCCGGTTCTAGGATTGATGTCAACTCACTGAGAGTCTTCACCATCGATTCTAGTTGCGCCTGGCGCTTCTTCTCTCCACCCTTCAAGGAAATTGTACGCAATGCCATCGCCACGTGCAATCCGAGCAATTGCGCGATCCAGAGGTCTGATTCGCTGAAAGCATTCGACCGATACGAACCGAACGAGAGCGACCCGAGGATGTCTTCCCCAGTTAGAAGGGGAACCATAAGCATGGATTTGACACCGACATCCAACCATTTGCCTTCGACGGCATCGACGACCTGGGCGCGAGATTCCAGCACCACACGCCCCGGTCTCGCCTCTCCGAAATCGGTGCTTCCAGGGGTCACCCTATGTTCATCTTCACTAGGAGTTAGCAGGGTAATGAGATATTGACTCCGATTAGGTGCCAAGAGGGCAACGAAGAGGGAGTCAAATGAAAGGAGGGATTTCGATTGCATCTGAAGGATGCGAAAAATCTCTTCGCGCGTCTTTGCACCTTCGAGGTGGATAACAAATTCGCTTAATGCATTGACGCGGTGAGAAAAATCCTGCGCCTCGAGAAGGCGGGCCTTCATGTCATCGAAGGTCAGGTCCGTAACCTCAGGTATTCGCCCGCCTTGCTTTCCCTTAGGTTCCATCGTCGGATTCCCTTTTGTCCCGGATTGCTCTAGTCAGGACAAAGAAGGATTACTCCCCTTGTTTATTCTGATTTTTTTTCGACATGCCCAACGATGAACGGCTGTTCGCCAAGTCTTCTCAGCAGCGCAATCGCTTTGCTCAGATCGTTTCTGCCAAGAATGATCACGAGACCAACCCCCAGATTAAACACACGTCGCATTTCCTGTTCGAGAACGTTTCCAACCTTTTGGATCAGATTGAAAATCGCCGGCCTTTTCCAACCATCCCAGTCAATGCTCGGTGAGAGGCCTGGTCGAAGAGCACGAGTCGTATTCTCCACGAGACCGCCGCCAGTGATGTGAGCCATACCATGGATATCGATCGATTTGCTCAATGCAGTAACTGGCTTGAGATATGAACGGTGGGTTGCAAGAAGTGCTGAACCTATCGTCGTCCCCAATTCCTCGACGAAGTCGTTCACACGATATTTTCGAAGGAGAACCTGTCGAGCGAGCGAGTATCCATTCGTATGCAGACCGGTCGATGGCAATCCAAGAAGCACGTCCCTTGCGCGGACTTTCCATCCATCGAGGAGGCTCCTTCTTTCAGCGACTCCAACAATCGCACCGACCAAATCGTACTCACCGCGGCGATAGAGACCTGGCATTTCGGCGGTTTCGCCGCCGACAAGAGAGCAGTTATTCTCTTTGCAGCCTTTCACGATCCCCCGGAGGATTGCGGAAGTTACGGTGGGAGAAAGTTTGCCAACGCCGATGTAATCGAGGAAGAACAGAGGCCGAGCACCACATACAAGGATGTCGTTAACACAATGATTGACAAGGTCTTCCCCAATCGTATCGTGGCGCCGAAGCATCGCAGCAATCTTAAGTTTCGTTCCCACTCCATCGATGCTCGAGACCAAAACCGGAGACTTGTAACGATCGAACCTCGCATCATAGAAAGCTCCGAAGGAGCCTATGTCGGAAAGAACGTCTCTCGAAAACGTCGAGCGGGCACTTCGACTGATGCGCCGGACAATCTCTGTTGCGGCTTTGAGATCAACTCCGGCAGCCCTGTAAGTCTGTTGAGAGCTTCGATGTCTCAGCGGCATTTGAACTTGTCGAGCAAATATAAACAGAATTCTCCATTAAAAGCAAGCAATTCATTGTACGAGTTTGCCCATCCTGCATTCCGTCCGCTCTGAGACTCGAAAGCACGACCCATTCTTCACACCCTCCACTCATCCAATGCTCGTGCGCGGTCTCTGACCTCGCACGTCGGGGTCATCCCGCTCGTTCTGGG
>CAYHSB010000066.1:0-8725 GCA_964359185.1 uncultured Chitinophagales bacterium | reverse complement strand
CAGTTGATTAGGGGATTACTTCGATTTCAAAAGTAATCCTATTCTCACTCCCACGATCCGCGTGGGAGCGGATTGCAGAAGCTCTGCGTCGTGATTCCTCTGACGCTGAGCGTCCCGGTATTCGTTCCGACGGAGACCGTCGGAACGAGTAAATCCTTCAATCCAATGAATCCTGGTCAAAACCGTGGTGCAGACAGCACAGCCCATACACTCCTCGCCACGCGCGAGTCCTTTGAACCGAACAACCGTATCAAAGGGTTTTTGTCTGGCCGTTGAACCCTGGGAGAACAAAAAAGGTCGACCAGACTGGTCGACCTGCAAGAGGACTCACATCGGCTTCTCCCCGTTGTGGTACTTCTCGTACGCGTCGATGATGTCCTTCACAAGTTTGTGGCGGACGACGTCGTTGCGGTCGAAGTAGACGAACGAGACACCGTCGATGCCCTTAAGGATGTCCTGGATTTGCACCAGCCCAGAGATCGTTTTCTCGGGCAGGTCGATCTGTGTAATATCTCCCGTCACAATGGCTTTCGATGCCGCGCCCAGACGTGTCAGGAACATCTTCATCTGCATGCTCGAGGCGTTCTGGGCCTCATCGAGAATCACAAACGAGGTGTTCAGCGTCCTCCCGCGCATGTAGGCGAGGGGAACAATTTCGATGGTGTGCTTCTCGAGATAGCCTCTGAGTTTCTCGGGAGGGAGCATGTCCTCGAGTGCATCGTTGAGGGGACGAAGATACGGATCCACCTTCTCTCTCAAATCACCCGGGAGAAACCCTAGGCTCTCCCCTGCCTCGACTGCCGGGCGTGCGAGGACGATCCTAGTTACCTCTCTGCTCTTCAAGCTCGCAATCGCCATTGCAACTGCGAGGTACGTCTTTCCTGTTCCCGCTGGTCCGATGGCAAAAACGATGTCATTCTTCTTCGCCTGCCGAACGTACTCTCGCTGACCTGGCGTCCGAGCACGAACGACGTCGTTCTTCGTAAACAGAACGACCGAGTCAAAATCTTCACTCTCGAGTGTCGACCGGAGATTCTTTGCGGAGCGACCCTCGCTCACCGTGACGAGGTCCATCACTGTTTCGACGTCGCTCGGCTCCAGGCTGCCATTCTTGTTCAGAATGAAAATCAACTCCTTGAAAACTCTCTCAAGCTGATTCACCTCTTCTGCATCTCCGCGTATGAGGATACTGTCTCCACGGACGACGACATCTGCATCGAAGCGATCTTCAATCATCTGGAGGTTTGAATCTTTTAACCCCAGGAGCTGCAACGTATCGACACCTTCGAGCTTAATTTTCTTTTCAGTCACCTCAAGAACCTCCGACGTTCGTGCTTAGGCGCAAAGAAAATGAAAAGCCCTTACATCTCTCCCGCCAATGCAGAAGTTCCGTAAGGGCCTGGTATATTCTAGAGCACTTCAATGTGCGAGGAAGTCTATTCCTCAGAAGATATTATCCGGCCTTCTTCCTATAGTACTTGTTCGCAGCCGATTTTTCCTCCTTGCTTAATGGAGCAACTTGAGGAATTTTCAGCTTCTGTCTGGGATGAATGATATCGGGGTCACGGATCTTGTCTCGATTGCCTTGCCAGATCTTTGGCCACATGAAGGCGTTGTCATAAATATCCTTCTTCTTGGCAATGTTCCAGAGGCAATCTCGGTCCTTTGACCACGTACCGACGGTGTACCATTTCTCCATCGTCGCCGCGATGGTCGCGAGGGTGCCCTTCAAGCCGTCGATTTTCTGCTGGCTCGACGTGAGCTTGTCCCAGAACTCCGTGAGGAGACTGATCTTGCTCTTCCGGAGGTCGTTCAATTCATTCTGAGCGCCATCAACTTCGCCTTTGCGGTCCCACAAATCCTGGTTTGAGAGCCGAGTGAGGTCGTTCACTTTGCTTTCCAACGCATTGACCTTCCCGCGATACTCGGTGATCTGAGCACGCGTGGCGCCGACAAGGGCATACAGCTCTTCTTCGCACTTGGCATACGCCGCATCTTTCTGGTCAGACTGAGCCTTCAATGCCTTGATATCCGCATCGAGTTTATCCAGTTTCGCCTTCAAAAGATTTCTCTGTGTGGTGTAGTCCTGGATCTGCTTCTCCCACTCCTCCTTCGTCATTTCTTCTTGGGCAATCGCGATATTCCCAGTGTAGAAGAGAAGTGAAGCAGCCAGTAGTCCTAAGAACATTCTATGAAATTTCATTGTCAACACTCCTTTTGGATTCTGATGTTCTTTGTTGTCGAGTGGACATGCCTCACTTCCAATTTTGCAGACGCTGCTTTACAGCATCTTGCTCACCTGCGCACCATTTCAACTTCTCGTCCTTTGCAGCTATTTGTTTCTCCAAGTTGGCTTTCGCACCTTCACGTTCACTGATTTGTTTCTCCAGCGAAGCGACCTCCGCTTTAAGGTCGTTCAACTGCTTCATCTCCTCTTCGCTTGGATGCCGCGTGCACCCCCCGAGAAAGACAGAACCAGCAAGTACGGCGGCGATTATGACGGGAAACGCGACTCTTTTTAGGTCTCGCATGGAATCCCCTCCTGTTTGGTAGGCAAATTTCGCAACTAAGATTTGAGAATTTCAAGCCGAAAACGCAAACTATTATAACGAAATGATAGGCTTATGTCAAGGGAAATCGTCAAAAAGCGGGTTTCTTCTCACTCAGAGCAAATTTTCCTCTGCAAAACTCGTGTACGCACCACCAGCGATGATAATATGGTCGTGTACCGGGATGCCCATGACTTTCCCAGCCTCGACAATCTGCTTCGTCAGTGTGATATCTTCACTGCTAGGAGTTCGGTTCCCACTTGGATGATTATGCACGAGAATAATACCCGCAGCGAGTTCATCGATTGCCCTCTTGAAGACCTCACGGGGATGAACGACACTCGCGTTAAGGCTTCCTCGGGAAATCTCCACTTCTTTGAAGATCCCGTTTGCACTGTTGAGGAGAAGAACAAGGAAGACTTCATTCTTCAGATCGCGCAGCTTTGGGATGTACCGGGCTGCGACGTCCTCAGGTGATCGAACGACGTCCAACTTTTCACCTTCTCTCGCATGAAGTCTTCGACTTAGTTCAAACGCTGAGACGAGACTCACTGCTCGTGCAGATCCTATTCCTTTGAACTTTTTCAGGTCAGCGACGGATTTCCCTGCGAGTACACGGAGATTCCTGTGCTCGACCAACAGGCGCTTTGCAAGGTCGACGGCTGTCACTTTACTTGTACCTGAACCGATCAATATCGCAAGGAGCTCGGCATCTGTGAGTACACCTGCGCCGTGCTTCATTAGCTTCTCGCGAGGGCGCTCCGCTTCAGGCCAGTCCTTGATGCGAGTGTGGTAGTAGGAGACTTCCTTGACTTTTTCTCCGTTTGGAGAATCTTTCTTCATTCATCCTGCACGATTATGTCATCAAGTTTCTTCACTTCGCCACCCTTGTAGCGAAGGACGTTAAGCGCCGAGTTCACTCTGTCACGGGTGAAAGAAATCTTCGAGTGCAGCCCGTTGAAATCTTTGACTTCACGAAGTGCTGAGGCAATCTGTTGTCTGGTTGCAGCACCGCTCGCAATGGCAGAGAGAAGAAGTTTGGCGGAATCGTATCCCAAGAGTGTGTTTTTCGTGGGGCGTGTGCCTGTCTTCTGATAGAAACTGTCGAAGAACTTCAGGTAGGACGAATCGGCTGCGTCAGCGTACGTATCTGAATCGAAGATGACCCCGTCTGTATACCGACGATTCGCATCAAGCTCCACCGGGTTGTACCAGTCACCACCCCCCAGAACCTGAGTCTTGAAGTTGTAGTATGCAAGCTGAGAAGAGAGAATCCCGATCTCCTTTGAACTGCCGATAGGAAGGTAAAAACCCTGAATCGTTTTGATCGGGTTTTCGAGGGTGTCAAGCACCGGGACCTCTTTCAGTGTAGGGATACCGAGCGAATCCGCAATCCGTGCTCCCTCACTGCCCAAGAGGACACCTACTTTAACTTTCTCCCGGCGGGCGATGAGAGAATCCAGAAGGCGACGGGGAACCCCATGATGTGAGAGCTTTCTTAATTCGTTCGAAGCAACTTTGCTCGCAAACGAAATCAATGGTTCCGCTGCATCCATCCTCGCTGCCTTTCGCAGGCGCACGAACTGATCTTGCAAGTCCGTTGTCCCTCGTTGGTACCACTCCACACTGACGACCTTGGCCGCGAGGCGTCTGAGCTCGTCAAGAAAACTTTCGGCCATGAACTTTCCGTAGGAATCGCTTGGCGCAAGGACTGCAAACGAACGCAGCCCGAGATCTCGCACTGCATAGCGAGCCATTCCGCGACCACGAAGATCGTAGTCTGGATTCGCCTGGAAGATAGATACTCCCAGCGAGGCAAGGCCATTAGCATTTGCCGTCGGGGTAATGAGCGGTACGCCGCTGTCGCCAGCTGTCTTTGCTGAAGCACTCACTTCGGCACTGTAGATCGGACCGAGAATAGCGACGATGTCCTTTTGACTCGAAAGGGTGCGAACGGCACTTGTCGCCCTGCGTGCATCGCCTTCTGAATCCATTGTTATGAGATCAACCCAGACACTCGAGCTTGTTCGAGATTCCTCAACCGCAAATTCTATTCCCTGAAGCATCTCGGCACCGATCTCCTTCTCACCAGCATCCTTTGATTCCAGAAACAATGGGAGTACTGTCCCTATCTTCACACTCGGCTTCTTCTCGAACTTCTGCAGCAACTCTCTCACGCCGCCTGCGTAGGGCGAATTCGGATACTGCTGGATTAGGGCGGTAAGGGTGGCGCGTCCTTCATCCAATTTCCCTACTTCTGCGCGTTTTTCTGCCAGCTTAAGGCCGAGGAGGAACTTCGTTTGGGGGGAAACAGCGGTGTTGAACAGACGTTTGAGCTCGTCTCCATCGAGGTGTTCATTGCAGATGCTAGTAAGAAAGGCTTCCGCCTTCTCAAGAAGTCTCTTCTCTTTTGATGACTCCAATACTTTCATCAATCCCGTTGCCGCCTGCTCGTATCGTCGCGTTATGTAGAAATCCACTCCGAGCGTAAACTGTGCGTCGGGCACATAGCGGCTCGCAGGGTAGGTCTTGAGAAAAGTCCCCAGAAGCTGAATAGAATCATCGTACCGCTCGAGCTGAAGCAGAGACTTCGCTCCCATGATGTAGGCCGCAGAGACACGCTGGCTCGTCTGATGTCGAGTAAGCACGTCGGCGAAATTACTGTAAGCCCCCTCAAAGTCATTCGACCTGAATCGCCGAAGCCCGTCGAGAAAGATTTTCTCAGCGTCTTCACTATAGCGCACGTCTTGCTGTGCACTACCGGGGTGGCTTCCAATAAGCAGAAATAGAACGACTATGAAGACTAACCTTGACATGCCACGATTACTGGAAGGGGAACTCGACACTACTGAACGGTAAGGTTATCGATGCTGCTACACTCGGATCTGTTTGGTCTTCATTACTTTAACCTGGATTCTCCCATCAATTGCTCGTGCGTGGTTTGGCTGGAGCTTCAAGGCACGGCTAAAATAGCTCATCGCTTCGTCTGGTTGGCCTCGTTGGAGCGAGAGAAATCCAAAATCGACGAACGTATCTGCGATGTTCGGGTCGAGCTCGAGTGCTTTCTTGAGATAGGACTCCGCCTCATCGAGCCGTTGTAGGTTGAGAAGCACTTCGCCACATTTCTCCCAAGCACGAGCTTCGTTTGGATCCATATCAATCGCAGTCACAAACTCATCATAAGCACTCTTCCAATCGTAGAGGCCCGAGTACGCGATGCCAAGAAGATAGTGACTGGTCGAGCTATACGAGTCGATTTCAATGCCGCGGCGCAAATACTTCACAGCCTCACCGTACGACTTTCTCCTGATGAGCAGGTCAGCGATGGTCTCGTTGATCTTCGGGAAATGAGGATCGTACTTCAACGTGAGATGGAGATGCTTCTCCGCACGTGAAGAATTCCCAAGGTAGAAGTAGGCAATCCCAAGATTGAAGTGGACGTGAGGAAGCTTTGTATCCTCGAGTGTGTGGTAATAGCTGACTGCTCGTTCATACCGCCCACATCGCAAATGAAGATTTCCGAGCCTGTATATGATCTCTGGTGTGCCACCACACCGCTCCCATGCCTGAAGAAGGATTTTTTCTGCTGCATCGTACCGTTCGAGATCTTCGTAGATTGACACCAACTCGAGGTATGCCCTCGGAAGACCCGGCTCCTCAGAGATCAAGCGTCGGTAAACTTGGGTCGCGTGGAGAAGTTTGCCTTCTTCAACAAAGGAACGGGCCTGGTCAAGACACCTGCTGAGCTGGATCTCATTCATTGCTCACACACCTAAGCGAAACCTAGTGAAAATTCTTTTTTATTCCAACTGCTTCCCTAAAAATCTCTTTCAAGTGACCGGAGGCCGAGGTATGACGCGATCCCTGCAATGAGAATCGATATCCCAAACATGATGGAGAGTGCCAGAGACAGAGGGATTTCAGAATACACCCGACCTAGAATGACCGTTTGACTGAGGAGGTGACGAAAAGGAAGAAGCAGAAAGAGTACAAGGAGGAGAAAAGTGAGGAAGCCGAGGCTGAGAAGGAACGTCACCGAAGCTCCGTGCGAAGAGGCAACTCGGATAGCACTTTTTTCACGGTAGTTAGCGAAATACGACCCAGCGCCAAGGTTCAATGCAACAAGTCCAATGGACAACGACAGGGAGCCCCCTGCCGTAACGAGAAAGAGCTGCGTCTGTTCGTGGAGAGAATAATTTGAAAAGAAGGAGAGCAACTCTGCAACGAGAAGAACGCAGGCGAAGAGGGGGAAGAATTTCAGAGTGTAGATTTTGCGCAAGCGAATGGGTGCAGAGCGGATCGACCAGAAACTTTGTCCTTCCAAGCTCATGGCAGGAAACACAAACCGTAGTGCGATTGAAGCGATCAAGAACCCATTAAACGACATGGTGACAAGGTAGGAAACACTCTGATGAAGTGGATTCGTCGTTTTCAGGTGGATAGTCGCGACGCTGCCCACGAACACGACGATCAGAAAGAACATGACAAGAAGATGAAGCCACTGGCTAGGCTCTCGGAAGAATTGCCAGAACTCTTTTTTCAGGAGAACTTCCGTTTGAGGTCGAAATGAGGACGAACGCTGAAAGTCGAAGCGGGGAGCTGGTTGGGACTTATTCGAGGCCTTCTGAATTCTCAATTCGCGAGATGCCAGCCATGTGAAATAGTAGAGCCGTATCGCCACAAGAAGACACACGATGACGCTCGCGATAGTTGTGAGAACCATAACCTCGACGTAAGGAACCGCCGCAGAAAAATCCCCGCGAACCAGAAAGTAGAGTGAGTCGGCAAGCCAGTGATTCGGAAGGTAAGTGATAAGCTTCGGATCGAACTGACTGAAGTACTCATTGACATTGGGATAGAATTTCATCACCTCCTCAGTCAACTGCTCCGGGTTTGTGACTCGAAAGTAGAGATAGACGGAGGCGAAGTAGCCGAGGAGAAGTCCGGCGATAAGCCGGCGCACGTTCACGGTTATTGCAAGCTTCATCAAGACAAGCAGGATAATCACGGCGAGAGTGGCGGCCAAAAGCATAAAGGGAATCACCAACCCCGCCATCACGAAGAGGTAGAAAGTCCAGTGCATTCCAAAGACTGACCCGTAGCCTGCGAGAACCGAGGTTCCGACGAGGAAGAGAGTTGTGGAACTGCGGAAGAAATTGTCGAGGAACTTGATGATAAAAACTTTTTCGAACGAGATTGGCTGAGAGAGGAGAAAATCCACTTCGTCTGATTTGTAAAGTGTCGAATACGCAACGATCATGTTCCCGAGGTTGACGGCAAGGAAAAAGACGAAGAGAACCATCGAGAGAAATCTATGAAAGAGGAATAACCCGATATGTGCCTCGTTGATAAGATAGGAAGTGATGAACCGCGCAAAGAAGAAAATTGCAACAGAGAAACCGGCCAGGACAAGGAACGAAGCAACTTCCCGCGTCACCTCGCTTCGGCGGAATCCAAAGACTCCTTTCATGGCTGCCCAGAGCTTGTACCCCAATACAGTAAGAAGTTGCTTCATCAGTTCTTTGTCAGTTCAAGAAAAAGAGATTCCAAGCTGCCATCGAAACCTTGCTTCTGTTCGTGAAGCTTGCCCAAGGTGTCGAGAAATACGAGCCTCCCATGATGGATAATCCCGATGCGGTCACACACCTCTTCCGCTGTTGGAAGGCTGTGAGTGGACATGAAAACTGTAACTCCTTCGTTCGTCTTCTCTTTCAACACATCCTTGACGACGCGCGCGCTTCGCGGATCAAGCCCAACGATTAATTCATCGATGATAATCACCTTCGGCTCGTGAAGGAGCGTTGCAGCAATCGTAATACGCTGTCGCATTCCCTGTGAATACTCTTCTGTACGTTTGTCCACCCAATCTCCCAGCGCGAATTGATCGATCTGCTCCTTGATCTTCGTCCGGAGGACTTTCTTCTCAATTCCAAAGAGCCCACCTTTAAAGTAAAGGAATTCACGACCAGTGAGTTTGTCATAGAGAAACGGCATATCGGGAACATACCCTAGTCTCTCCTTCGCCTTAAGCGGCTCACGAAGGATATCAAATCCGTTGATTTGCACTTCACCGCTCGTCGGAGCGTATAAACCCGTCATCACCTTGATCGTCGTCGTCTTCCCCGCGCCATTGGGACCAAGAAATCCGAAGAACTCTCCAGCCTCGACGCGCAGAG
>CAYHSB010000065.1:0-8742 GCA_964359185.1 uncultured Chitinophagales bacterium | reverse complement strand
TTGCGAGTGCGGACAAGTTCAAGTCCGTACGATGGGCTCGAATAGGAACAATCATCCGGTAAAGATTAAAGTCTGATGTGACCTATGCCTGGCATCTACATCCATATCCCGTTCTGCGAGAAGAAATGCCTCTACTGTGATTTCTACTCGATCGAGAGCATGAGCTCTATGGAGAATTTCCTTCGATGCTTGGATCTTGAGATCGATCGCTTTGCGGACTTCGGTCGCGACGATGTGGTATTCGAGACGGTTTTCTTTGGAGGAGGAACTCCATCGCTTCTCTCTCCTCAAGCAATAGGCAGCATACTTAACAGGCTCCACAAAAACTTTCGAATTTCAGCAACGGCTGAGGTCACCCTTGAGACAAACCCCGGCACCGTTGACCTGGAGAAGCTGAGGCAGTTTCTGCAATCTGGGATCAATCGACTCAGCGTTGGGATTCAATCTTTCCATGACGAGGAGCTGAAGTTTCTCAGCCGAATCCATTCGGCGAACGAGGCGAAGGACTGCATTCGGCTGGCGAAGAAGGCGGGATTCGACAACATCAGTCTCGATCTGATATTCGCTCTCCCCAATCAAGGACTTCGCGCATGGGAGGAGAACCTTTCCACGGCGGTGTCGCTCGCACCACAGCACATCTCAGCATACAGTTTGATTGTAGAGGAGGGAACACCGCTCGCGAGGATGGTCAAACGTGGGGAAGTTCTTCCAGCAGCGGAGGAGACTGAATCGGAGATGTACTGCTTTACAATGGAGTATCTAGGCAGCAATGGCTATGAACACTACGAAGTGTCGAACTATGCGAAGCTCGGTTATAGGTGTAAGCACAATAGCGTTTATTGGAACCATGACAGCTATCTGGGATTCGGTCCGTCGGCGCATTCGTTTTGGTGGAAGAGTCCTCTGTCAAAACCTACGAGGTGGTGGAACGTAGCGAGTGTCGGCCGATATTGTGAGATGCTCTTGCGAGGCGAAAGCGCGGCGGAAGGGGAGGAGCGTCTCGAGAGTAGTGACTTACTCATGGAAGAAATTTTTCTGGGACTTCGAAGCGGTGGAATAGACGTCCACAAACTTCAATGCGAGTACGGAATCAACCTCTTCGAACGGTATCCTCAGAAACTCGATCGGTTTGTACAAGAGAACCTTCTTACTATCAACCGCGAGACTGTTCGCCTCACGCCGAAAGGTTTCCTCCTGTGCGACGGTATCGCATTGGAGCTTAGCGCGTGATCGCCTCGCAGGCGTCTCCACCCATTGTCTTTTGCAATTTGACGAAGATTCTGCTATCTTTTTCACGTCATCATTCTCACTAGAATTGAGCTCTCTTTTATGATGGAAGAAAAAAAGGTTCGCTGGATTCTCGGGACGGCGGTCTTCCTTATCTCTTTCCTAACGTATGTGTCGACGGTTCAACCCTCGGTGAGCTTCTGGGATTGCGGCGAGTTTGTCGCTACTGCTTACACTCTGGCAGTCCCACATCCACCCGGAGCCCCATTCTTTCTGATCTTGGGGCGATTTATGGCGATGGCTCTGCCGTTCATCTCAGACCTGGCGCTCCGTGTGAACTTCATCTCAGTGGTGGCCAGTTCCTTCACCGTTCTTCTCCTTTTCCTCATCAGCGTTCGCCTCGTCAGGAAGTGGCGGGGGACTCCCAAGTCTTGGAGCGACTATATCATCGTCTTTGGCTCTTCCGTGATTGGAGCCCTTTCACTCAATTTTAGCGATACGTTTTGGTTCAACGCGGTTGAAGCCGAGGCGTATGCTGCGAGCATGTTATTCACCTCATGCGTAGTCTGGCTCGGGATGATCTGGTACCAAAACGCAGATTCTGCAGGAAGTGAGAAATACCTTGTCCTTGCTGCGTATTTAATGGGACTCTCGATAGGCATCCATCAGCTTAGTCTGGTCGCTTTTTTCACCATTGCGATGTTTGTTTACTTCCGACACTATGAGTATGAGCTTAAGCGATTCACATACTTCACGATTATCGCGATCCTAACATTCTTTGTTATTTATCCCGGCATCGTCAACTGGATCCCTGACACTCTCGACGGTTCTTTTTCCCTAGGGCCGATCAACATCAGTGACAGCGACTTACTGAGGATTTCCCCTGTGATCTTGATCTTGGCACTTTTGTACGGCATCTATTACTCAGTGAAGCACAAGAACAAAATCCTCAACCTGGCAACCCTCTCGATGTTTGTGATAATCGCTGGATATTCGACATATATGCAGGTCTATATCCGCGCGAACGCAAAGACGCCCATCAATGAGAACAACCCCGACACCATGGGGCGCTTTGTTGCTTACATGAATCGGGAGCAGTACGGCGAAGCTCCTCCGCTCCTCAAGCGGAGGTGGAACACCGAGCCTCAGCATCAAGCCCCATATCAACGCTATACAAGCGACTGGGACTACTTCACACGATATCAGCTCGGGGAAATGTATCTTCGGTACTTGGCTTGGAATTTCATTGGGAGGGCTGGCGACATCCAGGGTGCACCCGCCAGCTTCCTCACAGCAGAAAGTGGATGGTCCACAGGCAAGGGCTATCCCAACCGTTACTTTGCTCTTCCCTTTCTCTTGGGTCTCCTGGGAGTCCTCTATCACTTCAAACGCGACTGGAAGTTTGCCCTTTCGTTCTTGGTGCTCTTCGTTGTCACAGGGTTGGCGCTTGTCGTCTATTTCAATATGGCGGAACCCCAGCCGCGAGAGCGCGATTACTTCTACGTTGGCTCCTTTTTTGTTTTTGCTCTCTGGATTGGCGTCGGCGCTGCCTCCGCACTGGAATATATCGAGCGCCGAGTGAGGGAGATGAAGCAGAGCTTGCTCTTTCTCAGTCTTGGTTCGGCTTTGATTGCCTTCATAGTTCCTGTGAATATGGGAGTTCAGAACTACTTTGATCACAACCGTAGCCGGAACTACGTCCCATGGGACTATTCGTACAATATCCTGCAGAGCTGTGATAAAGATGCAATCCTCTTTACGAACGGGGATAATGATACATTTCCCCTATGGTATCTCCAAGAAGTGGAACACGTGAGGACGGATGTTCGGGTGGCAAACCTCAGTCTCCTTAATACTTCGTGGTATATTTTGCAGTTAAAGAACGAAGAGCCACATGGCGCGAAGAAGGTAGCCATGAGCCTTTCGGACGGACAGATCGAGAACCTTCGGCTCTTGCCCTGGACTACGAAAGACATTGACATTCAGGCCCCTAAAGAAGTCTTCGCACAGAACGGTGTCACAGACACTTCTATCACGAATAAGGGAAAGATCACATTCCGAATGCCTTCGACACTGCAGGGAACAGATCAGCGGGGAAAGCAAATTGGAGCGATTCGCGTCCAAGACATTATGGTCCGGGAGATTGTTCTTAATGCGAAATGGCAGCGACCCATCTATTTCGCGGTGACGGTTTCCGATGACGGGAAAATCGGATTGTTAGACTATCTTCGCATGGAGGGTCTGGCGATGAAGCTGACGCCTGTCCGTGCCACCGGCCAGTACACCGTGTATGAGCCAGCACTTCGTGAGCACCTCTTTAACGAACCCGAGGGATTCAACCGCGAGCCTCACAGCGGATTCAAATTCCGGGGCCTCAGTGATCCGACGATTTACTACAATGACAATGACAGGGGTCTGATGTCAAACTATCGGAACGCCTTCATGCGCCTCGCCCTCCATTATGCGAATACGGGCGCCGACACGACAAAGATCGCCCAAACGATGGACATGATGGAGAGGAAAATTCCTCGATCAGTTTTTCCGATGGACTGGCGCCTGATGTCTGATGTCGCTCGGATCTACAACTATGCAGGGAGGAAAGAAAACTATCTTGCGTACGCTCGTCAGTTGGAAGTGATCTGCTGGGACAAGATCAACTCAGGCGAGGGTGATCCCACGGAGTACTATAATCCATATCGAACGCTGATCGAAATCTATGGCGAGAGAAAAGAATACGCGAAGGAGCTTGAAGTCCTCCAGCGCGTCCAGGGGAGGTATCCGAACGACCAGTCTTTAAAGAATCGGATCTCGCAGCTAGATTCTCTTGTCCGTGTACAGAATAGTTTAGCGCATCCCGAATCTTCGAAAGGCCAAGCGCCCAAGAATTAATCACAGACAATGGACAACATTGCGGGGATCGACAAAATCAAATTGGGAGAATTTCTGGAAATCAAAGACGAACGTTCATGATGTCTATTCGAATGCCGACCGGATCCTCCGCAACCTCATTGCCGTCACTGACCTCAAGGGGAAATCTATTTTGGAAGTCGGTGCTGGGACAGGACGGGATGGCTTTGGTTTGGCTAGGCTTGGGGCAGAAGTTTTTCAGCTGGACTATGTTGAGAGCTCCCTCGCGATTGTCCGAACACTTTCAAGGCAAGAGGGCATCCGTGTCCACCTAGTTCAGGGAGATGCCTTTACGCTTCCCTTTCCCGATCTCACCTTCGACGTGGTTTTCCATCAGGGGCTCCTCGAGCACTTCAAAGAAGACGAAGCCCAGAGACTCCTCAGCGAAAACGTCCGCGTTCTCAGACATGGTGGTTTCCTCCTTGTTGATGTGCCGCAGCGGTACCACATCTACACAGTTCTCAAGCATATCCTGATATTCTTTGGTCGTTGGTTTGCAGGGTGGGAGAGAGAGTTCTCGTTGCCCGAACTCGAGCGAATTCTGAAAGATCACGGCTTGAGCGTTATCCGTTCTTATGGTGAATGGATGTATCCCAGTCTATTTTATCGCGTCCTCAGGGAGGTTCTTCGCAAGTTTGGCATTAGACTTCCACTGTACCCGCAAGTGGGCGGCTGGCTCACTCGCCTACGAAAGCGAATGAGGGAAAGGGCGTGGCACTCTCGGCTCGCGATGTATACTTCGCTATCTGTCGGTGTCGTTGCACAGAAAGCTTGACGCATCGAGGCTCCATTGAAGATTCTCGCTTTCAACTGGCAGGACATTAAACATCCTCTTGGCGGTGGAGCCGAAGTCCACTTTCACGAGATCTTTTCACGAATCGTGAAGGCCGGACATGAAGTCACGCTCTTTTGCTCGAGTTTCCGTGGTGCACTGCCTTCAGAATGGATCGATGGCATCGAAATCATAAGGAGGGGAGGGCGGAACACCTTCAACTTCTGGGTCCCGCTGATGTACTGGACGAGGTTTCAGCGGAGGCAATTTGAAGTCGTCATCGACGATGTGAACAAGATTCCTTTCTTTACACCGCTGTTCGTGAGAAAACCTCTTGTCGGCATCGGCCATCACTTGTTCGGGAAGACAATCTTTTTAGAAACACATTTCTTGGCTGCTCTCTACCTCTATCTCTCGGAAAAGCTTTTCAAATACATCTACCGCAGAACGCCGTTTCTCGTTGTCTCGGAAAGTACTCGGCAAGAATTTCTGGAGCTAGGCTTCCCCGACGAAAATCTCTTCATCGTCCCAAACTGCATTGACCCGAGCGTCTATCGCACAACAGGTGTGAAGAAAAGCGCAGTACCTCTTATCGGGTACTTTGGTCGCCTGAAAAAGTACAAGAGCATCGATCACCTTCTTCTTGCCTATCAAATTGTGAAGGAGGACTTCCCCGAAACGCGCCTAAGGGTGATCGGGGACGGGGATGATAGGAAGAGATTAGAGAGGTTGGCTGAAGAGTTGAGACTCGGCGGGAGCGTTGAGTTTACAGGTTATGCGGGCGGGGAGAAGAAGGTGGAGTTTCTTCAGGCGATGCACTTTCTTGTGAATACTTCTTCAAAAGAGGGGTGGGGGCTTACTGTCCTTGAGGCGAACGCGTGTGGCACGTGCGTGATTGCGAGCGATGTTCCGGGCTTGCGCGATTCGGTGACCGACGGCGAGACGGGTCTGCTCTATGAATATGGCAACATCGAGCAGCTCGCCGAGAAAATCTCGGTCCTCCTGCGTGATGAAAAATTGAGGGAGCGTTTGTCGAAGAACGCTCTCGAGTGGTCGAAGAAGTTTCGGTGGGATGATTCCGCAAAGAAGACGCTGGAAGTACTCGAGAAGGTGATTGCTTCAAGAAAGAGAATTCCCTCTCCTCCCAGGAGAGGGCTAGGCCTGCCTGCCGAAAGAACGAATTCTTTCGTTCGGTAGGCAGGGGTGAGGTCGATTAAGTTAATTTGTTCGGTCAGGATCTCCTGTCCTGGCCAACTATTCGATCGTCGGGACGGGGGTCTCGACGAAACTTCGGAAGGCTTAAGCTCTCGATTCTGCTTACTCCAGCTTGAAGACAAAAGTAATCTGTTGCGTGATCAAGGGGATCTTGTCCACCAGCAGCTTTCCGGACGGCGCAACTAGGAAGTCTTTCTCGAGCGCGAAATCCCCGCTCGCTGTCCTTGTCGCTACCCATCCTCCTACCGTTCCTACCATTCCATTTCCAAGAATTAGCTGCAGGGTGTACATCAGTTGAACATTCGAGAATCGGACGTTGAGCCCACCAGTCAGAGTGGTTTCCGCCCAATCTTGCTCGAAGGAGCGTGAAGTCCGTCGGATGTTGTCATTCTGGTTGAGGTCGTACTTGTAGAAGTGGAGTTGAGCACCCAACCGGTAATCGAGCCAATCAAGATTCGTCTTCGAATGCAAGCCAATTCTAAAAATGTGATTGGAGAAGTCAAAGAAGTTTTCCACCGTTTTGAAGTTTGCTGGTAGTGGTGAGGGACCCGGGTTAACACCTTCTCCAGCTTCTGCCCAAGTGTTGCTGGTGATTGGCTCGTAGACATACTCGAAACCCCATGTCGACCTCTGTCCGTTTTGTGCTACACCGAAACCGATGTTGTATGCGATCGAAGTTCCGGGATCTCGCGGGATATTCGCCAATGCATAGTTGGGAATCTTTGGATGATCCTTCCAGTTTACCGCGAGCATTCCGCCGATCCTCCAACCCTGCCCCAGCAATCTGGTGTATCCGCCATGCATAATCCAGCCGTTACTCTCATCACGGTTTATTTCTGTTCGGTATGACATTGGCAATGGAGTAACGCGGTCCTCTGCAAATCGAATGGGGAGAGGATAAGTGACTTCGTGCCTTGCTCGCAGGAGCGTTCTCGCCACCACAAATTCAAGCTGATCTCGTTCGGTTAGCTCTCCAAGAATCCCCAGTTTGTACTCCCGTGCCCATCCGTTCTGTTTGATGTCGTAGCTGCCCGGGTAAAGCAGATTCACTCCGTCCATTGCTCCAAAGTCTCCCCAACTCACGCTGGCCGCGATCGAGACGTTTGAGTTCGGGAACCGGTAACCAAACATACCGAAGATGTATGTATTGGTACCGAGATCGGTGCGCATCGTTGGTTTCTGCAGCGACAAGGGATCCCACCAGACGTTGGGTGAGGACCTCTTCGCATTATAACCCTGGTATGCAACGAGTCCGCCGCCAAAAATCTTTCCTGAACTGAAGTATCCACCAAAAGGGATTGAACTGATCGAGGCACCAGGATAGCTCGACGATCCAAGGGTAGTCGTGACAGGGCGGCCATCCTCGTTGCTCCAGCTATTTCGTGTTGGGGAGGAAAAGATCGTCACTCCCATGAGCCGGTACGCCTTTGCGGGATTGATGAAAGGGTCACCGAGTGGGTCATCGAAAGCGATGGAGAGGTTTCCCATGCCACGTGCAAGCGACGGCTGAAAATCAGATTGGTTGCTTGCGATCACTGGCACTGTGCGTATATGGATTGCCTGAGCAAAAAGGGCAGGGGCGATTACCAAAAGTGTTAATGCAGACAAAAGGATTCTCTCTTTCATAGCATCCTCCGCTTCAAGTTCGACCTGACCGAATATAATATACGTCGTAACGAATGTCAAATCTTCTGCTTTGGTGTGCTAAAAGTCAATGAGTTCCTCCAGACATTAACTGACCTGAAAAGAAGCTACCGTAGATCGAAGAGGCTTGTTCCTTCTCGATATGCGGAAAATCTGACTGGAATAATTCTGACGGAGAGATATTGGAACTGCGGGGGAAATCCCATGATAGTCGGGAAAAAATAGCGGAGAGAATCTCTAGTTCACCTATCCTTAACTTCTTCAGTCGGGGCCCTAACCTGGTGAGGATATCTGTTCGTCGGGACGGGGTCCAGATGAAACCGAAGGAAGAAAGAAGAAGAGGTACGTATTCACCCCAACCTCTCCTTGAGCACTTTGACACACTCCTCTGGATTCTTTACCATCGTCACATTCTTGGCAGTCCACTCGCGCCCTTCGAGGGTAAGCTCCTTTTTCACAGTCTCAATGGTAGAATTCCAGAAATCACCAAGGACAACAATCGACTTTTCCTGTGCTACTCCTTTATTCATTAGCTCCCAAACGCTTGCAAGTTCCAGGAGCGTTCCGGTCCCTCCCCGAAGCACGACATATGCATCTCCAAGCTCGATTAGCTTCATCAGCCTCTCCACTAGCGTCTTCACTACAATGTTCTTGTCGATCCACGGATTTGCCTGCGTACTGACAAATTCCATAGTTACTCCAATCGTCGACCCACCAGCCTCCTTTGCGCCACGCGCTGCCGCTTCCATAGTTCCCCCGTATCCTCCGTTACAAATGGTGAAGCCAGCCTGCGCGAGAAGCCTGCCTAGTTCTCGAGCAACTTCGTAGTCTGAGTTGCCAGGGCGAGGTCTAGAACTCCCAAAGATCGTGATGGTTTTTCTTGGATTCATGTTAGTCGAGGAATTCCCATTCCACTCCAAAACGGATTTTTCGGTCTTGCATTGGGAAATAAGGTGTGAGCATGTATCGCTCGTCTG